>JAGGZA010000029.1 GCA_021162265.1 Candidatus Aerophobota bacterium
GGGCATTTGAGTATCTTGATGCTCCGGTTACAAGAATAGCAGCTCCCAATACACCTCCACCTTCCTCTCCAGTTCTGGAGAAGGCATTTTTGCCCAATGAAAGGGATGTTGCACAGAAGATAAGGGAGCTTATTAGTTAAAATTCTATCCTCTTATTCTTTAATACTTACCTTAAGGATTTGCATTTTTATCTCTTTGTATTATTATTTAAAAGCAAAATAAAATATATTTTAAAATTTTTAAACAATTAAAAGAGGAGAAAATGCCAGAGCTTCCTGAAGTGGAAACCATAAGACAGGATATGATAAAAAAAGTTAAAGGCAAAAAAATAGCAAAGGTTGAAATCAGAAACGGAAAAAATATTAGAATTATCTCTCCACAAGAATTTGAAAGAAGACTGAAGGGGAAAATTATAAAAGATATTAAAAGGAGAGGTAAATATTTAATTCTTCCACTTGACCCTCCTGACTTTCTTATTTTCCACCTTAAGCTCACAGGGAGGCTGCTTTTCTCTCCCGCTGGCGCAAAAGAACCTGACTATGTTCGTATAGTATTTACCTTCACTGACAATACCAGGTTATTTTTCGCTGATATTAGAGGATTTGCTGACATCTATCTTTTAACTCAGAATGAAATGGAAACCGTGCCTATAATTAAAAATCTTGGTCCAGAGCCCCTTTCGCCTGAATTTACTCTTGATAAGTTTAAACAAAGACTTAAAGATAAAAAAGGTAAAATAAAACCGCTTTTAATGAATCAGAGTGTTATAGCTGGAATCGGCAATATTTATTCCCAGGAGAGCCTGCATCGAGCAGGTATTCACCCGGAAAGGAATGTATCTAAATTAACCGACAGGGAAATTGAAGCTATCTATCGCAGCCTGTTAGAAGTTCTCCAGGAGGCCATTAAGTATAGAGGGTCTTCAGTTGATGCCTACCTTGATCTTGATGGGAAAGAAGGCAAGTATGTACCTCATCTAAGGGTTTATGGAAGGGAGGGGAAAAGCTGTCTTAGATGTGGGTCTCCTATAAAGAAAAAGAAAATTGCGGGCAGGGGAACTTATTTTTGTAGTAAATGTCAAAAATAATATATCAATAAATTAAAAACTTGAAAAAGGGGGCTTAAGATGAAAAAAATTTTTAAAAAGAGAAAATTCGTTTTGATTTTTCCCTTAATAGCTTTTATTATTGCAGGCTTTATTAGCCTAAACTACATACCAGCAGGTAGCAGTCAATTAGAACTAAAAGGACCACTTTTTGAAGAGAGCTTAAAACCTCATCCTGTCGATCCTCAGAGTTTTGAGGGAAAAATAATCAGTGCGATAAAAAAGGTAAGTCCTGCAGTTGTCAGTATCTCCACAGAAAGAACTGTAACTGTCCCCGGTGTTGGTTTTGGACCTCCTTTTGATAATTTTGACCAGTTTTTCCGAAGATTTTTTGAGGAATTTCCTCAAAGACAATTTAAACAAAGGGGGCTTGGCTCAGGAATGATTATAAATAAGGATGGGTATATTCTGACAAACGAACATGTGATTCATGGCGTTGATAAAGATAAAATCACAGTTACCCTTCCCACCAATCAGAGGTATAAGGCAAAAATAGTGGGAACTGATGGAGAATCAGATATTGCTGTTTTAAAAATAGAAGGTAATAATTTTCCTTCTGTGGTTCTTGGAGATTCAAGTAACCTTCAGGTGGGACAATGGGTTATAGCGCTGGGTAACCCCTTTGGATTTGCCCTGTCAGAATTAAATAAAAGGTATGAACCTACGGTAACAGTAGGAGTTGTTAGTGCTACAGGTAGAGCTATTCAAGCTGGTGGAGCAGAGGGAGAAAACAGAGTCTACGCTGATCTTATTCAAACTGATGCTTCCATTAATCCGGGTAATAGTGGAGGGCCCCTTATAAATATTTATGGAGAGGTTATAGGGATAAATACGGCAATTCTTTCCCCAACAGGTGGTTCAATAGGAATTGGATTTGCAATTCCCATAAATAAAGCCAAAGTGTTACTTCAAAGTCTTGTTAAATACGGTGAAATAAAATGGCCCTGGATTGGAATTTATATGCAGGAACTTACTCCGGAGCTTGCCAAAAAATTTGGTGTTGAGAAAGGAGTTCTGGTAGCTGATGTAGTTCCCTCTTCTCCTGCAGAAAAAGCAGGAATAAAACCTGGAGATATTATCCAGGAGGTCAATGGAAAACCAGTTGAAAGTCCCCTTGAATTGAAAGAGGCTGTATTAAAGACTAAAATTGGAGAAAAAATAAACCTCACCATTGTAAGAGAGAGGAAAACAGTTAAGGTTGAACTTTATACAGCCCCAAAACCTGAAAAAATCAGCGAAGCAAAAGCTGAAAAGTATATAGAGGAAACGCTTCTGGGGATAAAAGTTGAAGAAATTACTCCTGCACTCCGCCAGAGGTATGGAATAGAAGAAAAAGAAAAAGGGGTCGTTGTAACACAGGTTATCCCGGGTGGACCAGCAGACAGAGTAGGAATAACTGTGGGAGATATTATAAAACAGGTAAATCGCAAGATAGTGAAAAATCTTTCTGATTTCAGAGAGGCTATGGAAAAAGTAAAACCTGGTGATACCGTCCTTTTGAGACTTCGTCATGGCCTCTGGACTATGTTTGTCACGGTTGAAACTGCCAAATAAAAACAAACAAGAATGAATAACTCAACAAAGGACTTGATAAGGAACTTTATAAAGGAGGCAGCAGGGAAATTCTTTCCCTCAAGGCTGCCTCCTTTTAAAATTGATGTAGCAAAAAAAAAGGAGTGGGGAGATCTCTCCACCAATCTACCATTTTTACTGGCTGGAAAAACTGGCAATTCACCTGAAGTTATGGGGAAAAATCTTGTTTCTCTTCTTTCTAAAGAGAAAATTTTCTCCAGAGTGGACTTTGCCGCGCCTGGATTTATAAACTTCTTTTTATCCTCTTCACACCTTAAGGAGAGTTTAAAAAAAATAATTAAAGAGAAAGATAACTACACTCGATTTTCTTTAGGGAAAAAAAGACCTGTCCAGGTAGAATTTGTATCCGCCAACCCAACAGGTCCCCTCCATGTAGGTCATGGAAGAGCAGCAGCACTGGGAGATGCTATTGCTAACAGTCTTAGTAAATTAGATTTTAAAGTGGAAAGGGAATATTACGTTAATAATGTAGGCGGTCAAATAAAAAGGCTGGTAAGGTCAGTATGGGTGAGAATAAGGCAGCTTGAGGGAGAAAATATTAACCTGCCTGAGGATGGATACAGGGGAGAGTATCTTATTGATATTGCCAAATCCTTTAAGGAAAAGACAAAGGATACAAAAGAAAGTTCTCTGGAGGATATTTTTCCTTCCCTTTCCCAATTTGTAATAGGAAAAATCTTAAGTGAAATAAAAGATGACCTTGATGAATTTGGGGTAAGGTATGACCGCTGGTTTTTCGAATCAGAAATTTATGAGAACAATCAGCTATCTGAAGCTCTGTCCTTCCTTAAAGAAAAAGGGCTCATTTATGAAAAAAACGGTGCTCTCTGGTTTAAGACCTCTGCAGTAATTGAAGGAGAAGAGGATAGAGTATTAAAGAGAAAAAATGGTGAATACACTTACTTTGCAAGTGATATTGCCTATCACCTTAACAAACTCAAAAGAGGCTTTCATAAGGTGATTGATATATGGGGAGCAGACCATATTGGTTATGTGCCTCGAATAAAAGCAGCTGCCAGGGCTATTGGGTATCCTGAAGAAGCCCTCAAGATAATAATTTATCAACTTGTTACTCTCAAAAGAGGAGGGAAAAGAATTTCAGCCTCTACAAGAAAAGGGGAATTTATCTCTTTGAAGGAGCTCCTGCAAGAGGTAGGTAAGGATGCAGCCCGTTTCTTTTTCCTCTCTCGCAGTGCTGACTCTCATCTTGATTTTGACCTTGAACTTGCCAAGAAACAAACCCCAGAAAATCCCGTTTTTTATGTTCAATACGCTCACGCAAGGATATGCAGTATTTTAAGAAAGGCAAAGGAGAAGGGTTTTATCCCTTTTCCCGAACATAAAGTGGATCTTGATTTGCTTGAAAGTCCTGAAGAAAGAGACCTGATGTGCCTTATTGCTCTTTTGCCTGACCAGGTAAAGGAAGCAAGTCTGGCTCTTGAGCCTCACCATCTTACCGGTTACGCTAAGAACATTGCCTCTGCTTTCCATTACTTTTATACCCGCCACCGGGTAATAAGTAAAAATGAAAAACTGACCCTTGCTCGCCTTTTCCTCATAGAGGGGGTAAGGATTGCTATACAGGATATTATGGGCATCCTGGGTATTTCTGCTCCTGAAAAAATGTAGCATATATTTAAAAAGGCTTAATTGAGTTTACCATAATTTTTTAAAAAGACCTAATTAAAAAGATAAGGAGGAGAAAAATGGAGCAGGAAAAAAAGATGAGATGGGGAACTGTAGCAATTACAGTTGCTATTTTAATTCTGGCAGCAAGTGTATTCTTTGCCGGATTCAAAATCACCAACACAATTAATGCCAATGTACAAAGTATTAAAAGCGCACTAAAGGAAAAGCTGGAAAAGGACATACGGAAAGAAGCTATATCCTTTATTTATGCCTATCGGAAAAGCGCTCTTAAAAATAGACAGATAACCGCTGATGACCTTAAAGAGGGGTATAAGTTTGCTAAGGAATTCTTATCAAAATAATTACTTTGACAGCTTCATCCAGCAGGGTATAATTAATACCTTATGAAAGTTAACTTATCCTACGGGGGGCAAAATGGTTAAACTAACAGCTTCCGATAAAGCGGATCTGGTGAAAAAAGCAGCTTGCGTTAGAAAAAAAATTGTGGAGACGATTTGTGAAGGGAAAGGTGGACACTTGGGAGGTGCTTTATCCTGTACAGATATCCTTGTCACTTTGTATTTTAAAATTCTTCGCCTTGATCCAAAGCATCCACAGTGGGATGAACGAGATAGATTTGTGCTTAGCGCCGGACACAAGTGTCTTGCTCTTTATGCAACCATGGCACTCAGGGGATACTTTAAAGAAGAGGAACTTTCAAGTTATGCCACCTTAGATAGTCCTTTCCCGGGACACCCTGACAGGCATAAACTTCCAGGAATTGAGGCAAATACAGGTTCATTAGGTCATGGCCTTGCTATTGGGGGCGGGATGGCTCTTGCAGGTAAAATGGACGGTAAAAAGTGGAAGGTTTATGTGCTTCTCGGGGATGGAGAGATAGCAGAAGGATCGGTATGGGAGTCAGCTGCTGCTGCAAGTCACCACAAGCTGGATAACCTTGTCGCTATTGTGGATAGAAATAAATTGCAAATTCAAGGACCAACTCGTGAAGTTATGGATATGGAACCTCTTGCAGAAAAGTGGAGAGTTTTTGGGTGGCAGGTGAGAGAAATTGATGGGCATAATTTTGACGAGATTTTTACTGCTCTTTCAGATATTCCCGTTAAGAAAGATTATCCCACGGTGATAATAGCTAATACGATAAAGGGCAAGGGACTTTCCTTTGCTGAGGATAACTACAAGTTTCACCAGTGGCAACCGACTCCTGAGGATTGCAAGAGAGCCTTGGCAGAAATGAAAAAATTGGAGGGAGTATAATGCGAGAAATGATAGATCCCCGAAAATCATTTGCAGACGCAGTTGTTGAAGTTGCCCGGGGAAATAAAAATATCGTAGCAATATCGGCTGATTCTGCAGGAAGTGCACGGCTCGGAGAATTTAGAGAGCTTTTCCCGGACCGTTTTTTTGAATTTGGATTAATGGAACAAACAGTTATTGGTTTTTGCGCAGGGCTTGCTTTATCGGGAAAAATACCTTTTTTCTGTGCTATAACTCCTTTCATCACCATGAGAGCTTTTGAACAGGTGAGAAATGACCTTTGCTATACCTTTGCTAACGCCAAAATTGTAGGCAGAAATTCTGGCCTTACCAATGCTTACTTCGGACCAACCCATCACTCTCTGGAAGATGTGGCTCTAATGAGATCATTGCCAGAAATGGTGGTCATTGTTCCCTCTGACCCTGTAGCAATAAGAGAATATGTAAAGGAAGCTGCAAAACATAAAGGACCTGTCTATATTCGTCTGGGAAGCGTAAAAATTCCCTTCCTTTATAATACCACCGAGAGGTTTGAAATTGGAAGGGGAAAGATTTTGCGCAGGGGAAAGGATCTGACGATAATTACCTGTGGTATGACACTTTGGCACGCCTTTGAAGCTTTAAAGATGCTTGATGAAGAGGGTTTCTTAGAAGTAGGACTTGTTGATATGCCATCTATTAAACCTATTGACAGAGAACTTCTCTTTAACATCTCCAAAAATACAGATGGCATACTTGTAGTTGAAGAACATAGTACCGTGGGAGGATTGGGAGGAGCTGTTAGTGAGTTTCTATCCCAGACTAATCCCTTGCCAGTTAAGCTACTGGGAGTACCGGATGTTTTTGCTTCTGCAGGACCTTATGATGAGCTTATGGAAAAGTATAGGCTATCACCTCAGGGAATATTTACCACAGTGAGGAATTTGACCAAGGCTATTAAGAAAGGCTATGTAGAAGATGATTTTCGAGACGTAGATTTCTAAAAGCATTCAGACTGTTTCAAAGAAAAAACTTCAAAATTTGAATAAGGTGAGGTGCTATAAAAATGCTTAAGAAGTTTATCAATAAACCAGAGGATGTTGTAAACGAAATGATAGAGGGTTACCTTGTGGCTCATAAGGATGTAGTAAGAAAACTTGATAGCTCAAGAGTCCTGGTAAGAAAAGAGGCTCCAATTGAAGGGAAAGTTGGCATTGTTACTGGAGGAGGTTCCGGCCATAAACCTGCTTTCATTGGATACATTGGAGAAAATCTCCTGGATGCGGTAGCAGTTGGAGACATCTTTGCCTCTCCCTCAGCAAAACAGATTTATGATGCTATTAAGGCAGTTGATAGCGGCAGAGGTGTTTTATGCGTCCTGGGAAATTATTCAGGGGATGTGATGAACTTTGATATGGCTGTGGAGATGGCAAGGGATGAGGGTATTAAAGTGGAACAGGTTATTATAAACGATGATGTGGGTTCAGCACCCAGGGAAAACAGAGAAAACAGGAGAGGAGTAGCAGGAGAGGTTATTGTATGGAAGGCTGTTGGAGCAAAAGCTGCAAAAGGAGCAAGTCTCGAGGAGGTAAAAGAAATCGCTCAAAGGGTAAATGATAATACAAGAAGTATGGGAGTTGCTCATTCTCCCTGTGCTGTTCCTTCCAAAATGTACGGAGGAGAGCCCACTTTTACCCTGGGTGAAATGGAGATGGAAATTGGGGTGGGTCATCATGGAGAACCCGGAGTAAAGAGAATGCCTATTAAAACAGCAGATGAGGTCACCAAGATGCTTGTGGAACCTGTATTAGAAGATCTTCCTTTCAGAAAAGGTGATAGAGTAAGTGTTCTTATCAATGGTCTTGGTTCAACCTCTCTTTTAGAAATGTACATTATTTACAGAAAGCTATACCAGATTCTTAAAGGAAGAGAGATCACCATAGCTATCTCCTTTATTGGAGAGTTTTTCACCTCTCTTGAGATGGGCGGTTTTTCCATTACTTTAACCCGTCTTGATAAAGAACTTGAAAGTCTCCTTAAATCCCCGGCTAAGTCTCCACTCTTTCACTACTGTTAAAACTGTTAAACAGAAAAGGGGGAAGAAATGGCTTCAAAGATAGTTTCTATTTTGCAAGAGATTGTAAAAGTTCTTGAGGAAAAGAAAGCAGAGCTTAATCGCCTGGATGCAAACCTCGGAGATGGAGACCATGGAAGGACAGTAGTTAATGCTTTCAGGAATGTAATAGAACAAAATAAGGACCTGGAATATAAAGATCTTGGAGATGCCCTTCAAAAAATAGGAAGGACTCTTGCCTTCTCTACAGGTGCTGCAACCGGACCTTTATTTGGTTCTGCATTTATAGAAGCAGGTAAAAGGGTTCAAGGGAAAGAAAAACTCACCTTAAGGGACTGGAAGAATGCTCTTTCAGGAGCAGTAGAGGGAGTCAAAAAAAGAGGCAAAGCAGAGGTGGGAGACAAAACAATGCTTGATACCCTTTATCCAGCAGTAAAGGCACTCGAACAATCTGTAGATAAAAATGAATCCTTAAAGGAAGGGCTTTTAAAAGCTATTGAAGCAGCAAAAAGGGGAATGGAGTCTACAAAGGACCTTATCTCAAGGAGAGGACGCTCCAGCAGACTTGGAGAAAGGACAATAGGGCATATTGACCCTGGAGCTGCATCAAGCTATTATATTCTCCAGACAATTATAAAAAATTGTCTGGAGGAAGAGTAATAAAAAAGACAAAAAAATAAGTAAAGCTGGGAGGGTGGAAGATGAAAAAATGGGAAGACAAACTTCCACCTCGGGCAAGGGAAAGACTTGCAGAAATTAAGATAACCCCGGAGGATAGAGAAAGGATAAAGGGAGTTGAGAGAGTAAAGTCTTTACTTTCGCAGTTCTATCAGGAAAAGCTAACTCCCGAGGATTTAGGAGAAAAATTAAAAGATTTTGGAAAAGAAAGCAAAGAGTTTTTAATAAAGGAAGCTCAAACAAGGTTGATAAACTCTCTTGGCTTACAAATATCCTCTCAGGATTTTAAAAGAAGAGGCAAAGCAATTCTTGTTCTGGAGAGATTAAAATCAGAAGGAAAACATTCCTCAGTTAAAGAAGAAATTAATCTGCTTGGAGGCTTAATTAAAAAGTGCCGGGAAGAGAAGGATAGAGTTTACGAGCAGTTAAAAAAGCAGGTGGAAAGTAATCCAGAGTTGAGAATAAGAAAAGTCAGAACTGAAAGTGGAGAAGTTATAGTCCAGCTTTCCACGGAGGAGGCTATCTTAAGTTCTCCAGAGTGGAAAGAATTCATTTCTCAACAGGAATTAGCATGTGGTTCTGAATTTTCAAAGCTTGTAGGGAAGATAAAAAAGATGCTGTAACTACTTCTATTGAGCTTCCGGGAAACAGGAAATATCATAATTCTTCGTTGATTTTGATGTGACTAACCCATTTTATTGACAAACCAGATAATAATAAAGGTTATTTTTCTAATTTACCCCCAGTTAAACCACCTTGCCTTATTAAATCTGTAAAATAAATTCCTGCATTTTTGCTTGACAATTTTTTAAATATTTGCTCATATATTAAGCAAAATATCATAAATAAAAACAATAACTCAAAATAAGAGTAAATGTATACCGAAGAAGATTTAATAACAAAAGTAGCCTGGCTTTATTACAAAGAAAAACTAACTCAGCATGAAATTGCAAAACGTGTCTTAATATCTCGTCAAAAAGTTCAAAGGCTTCTGCAGAAGGCTCGAGATTTAGAAATTGTGAGTTTCCAGGTAAAAAATCCCTATGCTAACCTGCTGAGCATGGAAAGAAAACTTATTGAAAAATATTCCCTAAGGGATGCA
>JAGGZA010000073.1 GCA_021162265.1 Candidatus Aerophobota bacterium
ATACCCAAGGCCTGCATTTTTTTCTTCCTGGCTTCAAGTTCCTCAGCCGAGCAGTAACAAAAATAAGCTTTACCATCACGGAGAAGATTATCAGCAAACTCTCTATAAATAGAAAGTCTCTGGGATTGAAAATAAGGACCATACTCGCCTCCAATTTCTGGTCCTTCATCCCAGTCTAACCCGAGCCACTTCAGGTTCTCTATTATTGAATTGGTAAAATCTTCCTGAGAGCGTAGAAGATCGGTGTTCTCTATCCTAAGGATAAACTTCCCCTTATGATGACGAGCAAAAAGCCAGTTAAAAAGAGCAGTCCTTGCTCCTCCGATATGTAACTCCCCTGTAGGACTGGGAGCAAAACGAACTCTTACCTGCATTGCACCCCACTATTTGTTCTTGTGCCTGTTTGCTCTTCTTCTCTTCTTTCTCTTGTGTTTGGCAATCTTCTTCTTCTTTCTTCTCTTGTCTGAAATAAGCAAAAATAAAGAATCTATCCCCTCTACTGCTGCTATCACTATTTCTTCTCCTTAACTACCTAAGTATTTGTAGTTTTATATATTTTTAAAATTTAGGAAGGTTTGTCAACCTCTCTTCTGGCTAAAATCCTGAAGTTTTGCTTCAGCTACTTTTGCCTGATAAGAAAGAGGATACCTGGAAACCAGATTTTGATATATCTTAATCGCTTCTCCCTTATTACCCAATGCCTCCTGGCATCTTGCTTCCCCTAAAAGTGCCTCAGGGGCTATGGAGGACTGGGCATATTTTTCTCTAATAATTCTATAATTATCTATAGCCTCCTTATATTTTCCCATCTGTTCATAAATGAGTGCCATTTTTAATCTCATCCAGGGAGAAAAGTAACTACGAGGGTACCTCTTCTCAAAATTCTGTATAACCTTAACATCTTCATCATAATCGCCCAATTCATAAAGACAATTAATAAGATAAATAAAGGCTTCTTCTTTACTACCTAAAAACAATTTATTGGCAATAACCTCTTTAAAGAGTACAGTTGCCCTTTTAAGTTCCTCCGTCTTTTCTCCTTCTTCCTTTGCCTCAGCCTGAACATATAAATCCTTAGCTTCTAAATACTTACTGTAAGCCATTTTATTCGCATGATTTATATAAGTATAAATACCGGCAACTAAAATAACAATAACTACTCCAGAAATTAAGGATATCTTTAAAATTTTCTTCTCTCTTTCAGACAGAAATTGTGAAACTCTATCTTTTGCAGAATTTTTCATTTTCATCCTCTTATTATATTAAGTTTTCCCCAGGCTCCCATTCTCCTATTCTTGATTATCAATCCTCCTTTTACTCCTGGAATACTCTTAAGAAACCTTATCCCTTTTTTAATATCACCCTCCTCCTTAACAAGGTTACCCATTGCAGTAGCTGCTGCATCAGCTAAAATAGCAGAAGTTGAGAGCACAACTGCTGCATCAGCTTCACCAAAACTCACTGAGTGCCCAAAAGTACCTGCTGAACAACATATCCCAAGAGGTGTTTCCTCTGGAGTTATGTGCAGAGCAATTTTCCCACTTAAAGGGGATGTTCCAGCATATATCCCTACCTTTCTTGGCTTTGTCACCTTCATAAAGATATCTCCCCCGTTTTCTACAATTACCTGTTTGCACCGGGAAAGTAAATCCTTACCCACAAATTCAGCTATTGCTCCTGCCACAGCCGCCATAGGACCCACTCCCACCTTCTGGGAAACCTCAGCCATACACCTTACAATATCTGGCATACCCTCATCAGGAGGCAGAGGCTTAAAACTTTCCTTGAAAAGAGGATTGTAGTAAATATACCTCTCTATATCCTGGCGATATTTTAAAAGAGCTTCCTCCGTCTCTCTGATTAATCTTTTATCACACAGAACAAACAGGTCACTCTCTTTAATTTGCACTCTGAAGGAAAATAAATCTCCGGGCTTTATCAGATTACGATAAACAGGATTTTCACTCTCTTTTCCCCTTTTGTCTGGAAACATTAGTCTCAACTAAAAAATAATTTATTCTGGCAACTCTATACCCACTGCTCTTTTTACCATCTGCCTGATTCTTTCCTCTGCAGCTCCTCTTTCTACTTTCAATATCTCAGGAATTATTGTAACTATTGGCAAAGACTTTGCTTCGCTAATCTGTGATATCACATCCATACAATTCCTGGCTATGGATTCAGCAATAAAGATTATTCCATACTCCTCTTTACTTTCTATTGCCTCAATGAGAGCTTTCCTCCCCTCTTCAGGATTTTTAGCCTGTTTTGCCTCACAACCGGAAGCTCTAAAGGGAAAAGATACATCATCATCACCTATTACCAGTATCTTTAACAATTTTCCCTCCTTGACTTATCGCTAAATCATTTTAAAATAGAAAACCAAAAAAGATGCGCAGGAAAAGTCTTAAAGACAAATGGAAAAGCTTTATAGTTCTCCTTATCAATATCACAGGAGGAGAGGCTTATCTTTGTGATAGCTGCAAATTTGACTACAGAACCTGTACTAATCCACAACGTCCAAATGCTATCAGGTGTCGCAATTACCGTTCCCGTTATTAAACCTAACAAGGTCATAATCCCACCTCTTCTATCTGTGAAGAAGAAAAACAAGCCCTCCTGGCTCTTAGCAATGACCTTAATTTTTTTATTTCTAATCTTTTAATCATTATATAGTTTATTAAGGGTTCCCTTCCAAAAGTTATATAAAAACCCTTATGAGTAAAATCAAGAAGAATTTCGTCAAGAGATTTTTCCAGGATAAATAGGCTGCTTTTTTCTCTCCATTCCTCCAGAGCCTTTTGAATAAATAAAGCATACTCACTACCCTTTATTGCACTTACCAGAGAATCAACAGGTTCCCCGGCGAGTTTAACCATAAGTTTTTTAGCTATACTTCCTCCATCAATTATGATTTCCTCAAGGAGCTTTCCTTCATCCTCTCTTTTCCATAGTTTTATTCTTAAAAAGTTCTTAATATTTAAACTATCTATAATTCTTTTTCCAAGCTCTACTAAAAAATCATCATTATAACTTATAAGTCCAAGGTGAAACCTCTCAATATATACCCTATCAAGAAAAATTTCTATTTCCCTTGCAGATACACCTTTTTCTATCATAACCATAGTTTGCTTAATCACATCCTTTAAAAAAGAAGGGAGATAAAAAAAATCCTCCTTTGCTATAGCTTTAATTAAAATATCTACACTTAAAGTTCCTGATGGTGACAGGTACCTTATCTTATCTATTTCTTGAGGTAATTTTTTTTGAGCATAAAGCTTAAAAAGAACTTTCATATTATGGAAATCCTGTTCTAACCAGAAAAGCTCAATAAGCTCGGGCTCAGGAACAAAACTTAAAAGTTCAAGATAGGTTCTTTTCCATTCCTCATCAAGACCCCTCTCAAAATCCTCGGGAAACTTACATATCTTCATCGATTCTGAGTAAGGATAAAAACGGACAAGATTTTGAAAACTTTCCTTAAAGTCTTTCGCTTCTTTAATCCGAGCAAAATCTGTATTTTTCAATAAGTACTTTTCAAGTCCCCTTATTCTACCAGTAGGATAAACATAACGAGTATCCCTGGTAGTAATTTCAAGGTATTTCATTTTACCTCCCCTTATTCTCTATAATTTCTACAATTTTACTGGCAATCTCCCGGGAGGAGTTAACCTTTGCCACATCCTTAACTTTTTCCTGCCAGAGACCTCTATCAAAACCATTGTTAATAAATCTTTGAATAATAGAGATTAAATTGCTCGAACCATTAAGCTCAAAAGCCAATCCCTTTTCTAACAAAAATCTTTTATTCCTCCTTTCCTGACCGGCAATTGAATCAACAACCACCATAGGAAGGGCTTTACTTAAAGCTTCAGCTGTGGTTAAACCTCCTGGTTTAGTTACAAGAAGGTCTGATACCTCCATTAGTTCATCTATCTCTCTCACATAACCGTACACCCTGAAAGGAAAACTTAACTTTGTGCTCAATTTCTGCAGATTTTTCTTCAATTTCCTGTTAGTTCCTGTAACTGCTATAACCTGCAAAGGCAGGGAGTTTTTACTCAGGGCAGAGACAACCTCCTTCATATCTCCCAGCCCCTGTCCTCCTCCCATAATTAGTACAGTGAAAAGACCGTCTTTAATTTGCCATTTTCTCCTCAGGTAATTTTTATCTTTCTTTCTGGAAAACTGGGGAGAGATGGGAATCCCGCTTACATGCAACTTACAAGAGGGTACTTTTCTGCTCAAACACTCCAGTTTTGAATTAATCTGGGGCAAGAAATACACATCTACATTTTTATAGAACCAGTAAGGATTTAAATGAAAATCAGTAGGAATAGCCGCCAACAGGTAATCCATCTTCTTGTCCTGTTTTATAGCAGAACATATAGCACACGAAAGAGAATGTGTGCATATAATAGCTTGAGGATTAAAAGGCTTTATAACTTCTCTGTATATTCTATGATAGTTCATTCTATAAAGGACACTCCTTAAAAGATAGGTTAACCAGTATACTTCCCTGCTATCCCAAATTATGTCCCAGAACCAGGGAGCAATTTTAATAAGAGTATAGTACAAACTATCTAAACTACAAGTTACAAAAGGATTGCCATGACGGAATAAATTCTCCTCTCTAACAGTAACCCAGGGATACTCTTCCTGGAATGCCTGTTTAATTGCTCTTGCTGCCTGTCTGTGACCTGAAACATCGGAAACGTAAATAATAAGGACTCTCATTCTCCATTCCCGCAGGAAAAAATTTTCTTCTTAAATAAGAACCAATGATCAGGATAAAATCTTAGATAATCCTCCATAATTTCAGCAAATTTTTGAGCTGCTTTTTCCATGCTCCCCTTATCCTGAGAATTTAATTCAATAGGAGTCTCAACAATACCCTTTTGTTTACCTGTCTCTTTGTCCCTTATCATAAAAGCAGGACAAATCAAAGCTCCAGACTTATAAGCTATCTCAAAAGGACCAGAAGCCAGGGTTAATTTTTTTCCAAACATATTAACCTCAATCCCCTTATCCGACTCATCAATCAAAGTAGCAATCACTGAATTGTCACGCAAAGCCATCAAAGCCCTTTTTAAATAATTAACAGAAATCACCCTTACCCTGGCTTTTTCCCGCAAGTTGCAAAATAACCTGTAGGTATAGGGATTTGCATGAGGTCTTACCAGAAAATACATTCTGTAGCCATACCATGCAAGAGCCATCCCTCCCCATTCCCAATTCCCAAAATGAGCAGATAAAAGCAAGACACCCTTATCTTTCTTTAAAGCAGCATCAAGGTTCTCACATCCTAAAAGGATCACTCTTTTAAAAAATTCACTTTTGTCTAATTTCTTTAAAAGAAGAAATTCTCTTAAATAATTTGCGAAATTACGAAAAACCTCTCTTGCACAACCTGTCCTTGTATTATCCTGCAAGATTAAACTCAGGTTATGTAACACAGCTTCCCTGTATACCCTATACTTCCCAAAAGAGAAGAAAAAGAAAAAATCAGCTATTCTTTCTGCCAGCCAGCGAGAAAGAGAAAAAGGAAGATAACAAGAAAGAGCCTCTCCTATCTTATATAGAATAAAAAGCCACAATTTACCTTACTCTTATAATAGTTCTACCTAAAATCATACTACCAGAATAAGCCAGTAAAACTGCCCCTATACCATAAAATATGTGTGAAATAGGGTAAAGGGCTCCAATAACTCCCGCAACCCACACAAAAATAAGAAAAGCAGAATTTATTATAATTTCAAAACCAGCAAAGACCCTCCCCCTAACGCTATCAGGGGTAACCTCCTGAATAAAGGTATTAGCAGCAATCATTATTATAGCAGCTATAAATCCAATAAGAAATATTCCCAAGGAAAGAAAGGTAATTGAACCACTACCACCAAGAATTAAAACAAAAAGACCCGCTGCCAACATTCCTCCCAGAATAACTGAATTTTTTCTAAGTTTCCCTCCAAATTGCCCGTAAAGAAGAGAACCGGCTATCATTCCCGCACCCAGGAAAGCAGCTATAATTCCAAGCCCCTGAGTCCCCATTCTCAAATCCTTTGTGACCCAAACGGTAACAAGCACATAAGCAAGACCACTGGCAGCCATTGATACAAACAAATTAATTGCAAGGAGCGAAACCTGTTTGTTTTTTAAAATAAACCTTATCCCTTCCCTTACATCTCCTCCTATTTTTTTAAGCAGAGAAGCTGCATGGCTATCTCTTACCGGGTTTCCTTTTATTCTTACAAGTGCTATGGCACAACCAGAAGCAATAAAACTAACCGAGTCAAGTACAAAACTCAACGTTATTCCTAACCTTGCAACAATAAAACCACCTATCACAACCCCTGCTATCATGGCTACCATACGAGTAATATTAGAAAGAGAGTTAGCAGATAACAATTCCTCCTTCTCTACCAGATTGGGTATAAAAGCAAGCTTTGCAGGAGTAAAAAAACAGGTCACTGAAAAAATAAGGAATATTATAACATAAACATAACTTATGTTCCCGGTATACACTACAGAAACAGGAATTAAAACAACCAGTACTGCCCGAACAAAATCGGTTATTATCAGGATGTTCCTGCGACCCCATCTATCCACATACACACCAGCCAGAGGAGTAAAAATTAATATAGGTAAAGTGGAAAAGAAAAAAAGGTCTCTCATCAATGGAACAGATTCAGCCACTGATATACCCTGGGTCTTATTCAGATAAATACCTACAAGGCCCATTTGAGCAAGACGATCTCCAAATTGGGAAACTATCTGACCAATCCAAAGAGCAAAAAAATCCTTATTTTTTAAAACATTAAAAATATTTTTTCTCTCAGATACCATATTAAAATATTTCGTGATAAAGTATCACATATTCCTTTCATTGTCAATTACCAGTAGTTATAATAACGCCTTTTGTACCTGCGATGTCTTACAAATAAAACACAAAGACCCATTCCTATAATAAATCCTCCTATATGTGCCCACCAGGCAACTCCCTCCTTTGCATGTCCTCCAATTGCAAGAGAAAAAGCTCCACTGAAAAGCTGGAAAAGAAACCATACTCCCAAGAAGAAAAAAGCGGGTATCTGCACCAGTGTAAAGAAGAAAAAGAAGGGAACAAGTGTAATCACACGGGAGTGAGGGAAAAGCAAGAAATAAGCACCCATCACTCCAGATATAGCACCACTTGCTCCTATGGCAGGAACAGAGGAGGTGGAATTAAGGTAAAGATGAACAAATCCTGCTGCTACTCCACAGAGAATGTAAAATATAAAATACTTAAAATGACCCATTTCATCCTCCACATTATCCCCAAAAATCCAGAGAAAAAGCATATTTCCAAGAATGTGGAACCACCCACCATGCAGAAAGATAGAAGTAATAAAAGAAGAATATCGATATAAAGATAAGCCCTGGTAAGATAGATAAAAAAATCTCTTAGGAACAAGCCCGTAGGTATACAAAAACCTTGCTAATCCTGTTCTTCCCAGAGAAAGCTCAT
This sequence comes from Candidatus Aerophobota bacterium, assembly GCA_021162265.1. GTDB lineage: Bacteria > Aerophobota > Aerophobia > Aerophobales > B3-G15 > CBFDTW01. The sequence goes on from JAGGZA010000073.1 coordinate 7,508, forward strand.
AGAAAAACAAACCAAAATTTATTATAATAATAGAAATGTTAACATAAGGCGTGGTTCGAGAAGGGATGGTGTCCTTAAGAGGTATCATTAAAGGAACCTTTTTGTTTTGAGTATATTATTTTTCAAAAAACAAGTCAACCTGCCATCTCAACCTATCTTTTGCCACTCAGTATGGAAAAAACCTTTCTTATCTACCCGCTCGTATTTATGAGCACCAAAGTAATCACGCTGAGCCTGGATTAGATTTGCCGGTAAAATCTTTGCCCTGTAACTGTCATAGTAATTAAGACAGGCACTCATTGCAGGCACAGGAATTCCCCAGGTTACTGCTTTAATTAAAATGTGACGAAGGGCGGATATCTGTTCGTTAAGTATGCCTGTAAGTTCATCTGAAAAAATAAGATTGGGAAGATTTTGCTCTTTTACATAAATATTTTTTATTGTATCCAAAACTCTTGCCCGGATAATACACCCTCCCTTCCAGATTCTGGCAACTTCACTTAAATTGAGATTGTAGCTAAATTTTTCTGATGCTACTTTTAAAAGATGCATCCCCTGAGCATAGGATAAAAGCATACAGATATAACAACATCTTCTCAACAGAGAAATGAAATTATCTTTATCCTCTCTGCCATTATGTATCAAAGGTCCTCTAAGCTTATCTGATAGTTTCGCTCTATCCTCTTTGAAACCGGAAATTATCCTTGCATTCACCGCCCCGTTTATGGTGGGTACAGGAACTCCTAAATCAAGGGATACCTTTGATGTCCATAAACCTGTTCCCTTTTGTCCTGCTTTATCCAGTATCAAGTCAACAAGAGGTTTTTCAGTAACCTTATCTCTTTTCTCCAGAATCTTCCCTGTAATCTCCACAAGATAAGAGTTAAGCTCGCTTTTATTCCACTCCTCAAAGGTATCCTGAATATCCTCTATATCCATCAAAAGACCATCTCTCATCAAATGGTAACTCTCAGCTATGATTTCCATCAGTGCATATTCTATTCCATTATGCACCATTTTCACAAAGTGACCTGCAGAACCCGGACCAAGATAGCTGCAACAGGGACCATCCTTGGTATAGGCACAAGCTTTAAGAAATATTTCTTCCACCTGCTGGTAAGCTTCCTTATCCCCTCCTGGCATAATGCAGGGACCATGCAAAGCCCCGTATTCTCCTCCAGATATACCTGTACCAAGGTAAAAAATCCCCTCTCTTCTCATCCAATCACTGCGCCTTTCTGTATCCTTAAAGTAAGAATTACCACCATCAATGATTATGTCATTTTTCTCCAGCAGTTCTTTCAACATCCTGAGAAACTCATCTACAGCCTCTCCTGCCTTAACCATAAGCAAAACTTTCCGTGGAACTTTCAAAGAATAAACAAAATCTCTTAAAGAATAGGTAGGAACTACAGCTTTTCCCTTTGCTCTTTTTTCAACAAACTCCCTTGTCCTGGACTCTGTCCTGTTGTAAACAGAAACAGTAAATCCCCTGCTCTCAATATTTAAAGCAAAACTTTGACCCATAACACCCATACCTATTATTCCTATATCAGATCCATCCAATTCTCTCCCTCCTTTTTACCCAGCATAAGTAAAATAATATCCCTGAGGCAATTATACCCCTGAATAAACACTAAATCCTCCATCTACGGGAACAACAACACCTGTAACAAATCTTGCCGCACTTGAAGAAAGCCAGATGCAAACTCCCACAAGATCATCCGGTTTCCCGAACTCACCCATAGGAGTATGAGCTATCACTGCTTTTCCCCTTTCCGTAAAATTACCTTCCTTATCCACAAGTAGATAACGGTTTTGATGAGTTATAAAAAAACCGGGGGCAATAGCATTCACTCTTAAATTTTTGTTATATTCCTTGGCAAAGTGAACAGCAAGCCACTGGGTAAAATTACTAACTGCAGCCTTAGCAGCTGAATATCCGGGTATTCTGGTTAAAGGACGAAAAGCATTCATAGAAGATATGTTTATTATAGAACCACCTTCTTTGTTTTCTACCATAGTTTTTCCAAACACCTGACAGGGCAGGATTGCTCCTCCAAAAAGATTGAGCCCTATTACTTTCTCTAACCCGGATAAAGGCAGATCAAAAAAACTCAAATCTTTTGAAGTAGTTGCCTCTGGCATATTTCCTCCCGCTGCATTAAGCAGAATATCCACCCTGCCAAAATCTCTTAACACCTCATCACGGCAGTATTCTATTTTACCCTTGTCCATAACATCCACATAGTATCCCTTAGCCTCAACACCCTCTTTCTTAAGGTCAGCTACTACAGAAGTTGTATCTGCAATATCGCATATGGCAACCCCAGCTCCAGCTTTTCCCAGTCCTTTAGCTATAGCCGACCCTAAAACACCAGCTCCTCCCATAATAACAGCTTTTTTTCCTTCAAGACTGAATATGTTCAGAAACTCTCTCATTTCCTCCTCCCTTTTAATAGTTCATAAAAAAGATATTAAAATATACAAACAAAGTCAAATTCTCATCAGGATGGGTATACGACATGCTTTCAAAAGATAAAATTTTGAGGAAAGACCTGCAGGAGAAATATAAATGCAATATTAAATTAAAATTTTACAATCCACCAAATATTTCCCTTATCTTCTGTGCAACATCCCTTTCATTGGGCAAAAATGCCTTCTCCAGAACTGGAGAGGAAGGTGGAGGTGTATTGGGAGCTGCTATTCTTGTAACCGGAGCATCAAGATACTCAAATGCCC
>JAGGZA010000147.1 GCA_021162265.1 Candidatus Aerophobota bacterium
CAAGACGTTTGAGATGACATTGAGATACTCACATCTTTCCCCAGATCATAAACGTCGTGCTATAGAAGTTTTAGGCAGGCGTATGGACACCATATGGACACCAGAGCGAGAAACTGAGGAAGGATTTAGACTTGCATATTTGCCAAAATTTAGCTATACTGAGACAAAAGAAAGCTTTGCCGGAGTGGCGGAACTGGTAGACGCGCTGGACTCAAAATCCAGTGAGGCTTGCCTCGTGAGGGTTCAAATCCCTCCTCCGGCACCAGCAAATAAATAAAAAAGGAGGTGAAAATAGAGTGGGACTTTTTGATAAAATAGCAGGTAAATTTAAACAGGCAGCGGAAAGAAGAAGAGAAGCCGATTTCATCCCCTTTAAGGTAAAGTGTGAAAAATGTGGAGAAGAGATCAGCATAAACGTTAATCGTAGAACAGACCTGCAAAATCTTTACCTTGAACCAGGGGAAGAAGGAGCAGCTTTTAACTTAAAAAAAGAAATTTTAGGGAAAAAGTGTCCAAATCTTATACGAATAGATGTAGATTTTGATAGAAACTACAAAATTATAAGGAAAGACATTACTGGTGGGAGTTTTTTATAGAATAAAAAAATAATAAATTATAACCGAGAATAAATGAGCAGTATTCGCCTTGAAGGAATTGTTAAAAGATTTTACAAAGAAAAACTTTTCCTCTCCGAAAAAAGCAAGAAATCTTCAGCTATCCTTGCCCTTGACCATATTTATCTTGACGTAAAAGAAGGTGAAACCTTAGGTGTGATTGGTCCAACAGGTTGCGGGAAAACAACTCTCCTTAAAGTTATTGCTGGACTTGAAAGAATTGAGGAAGGAAGAGTTTACTTTGATGATAAAGACGTAACAAAACTCCGTCCCAGAGAAAGGAATATAGGAATGGTCTTTCAAACCTACGCTTTGTATCCTCATATGATTGCGAGGGAAAACCTTGCCTTTCCCTTCAGAATAAGAAGATGGCCTGAATCAGTAATTGACGAAAGGATAGAGTTTACAGCTCAAACTCTGGGAGTGGGGTTTAAAGAACTTTTAGGCAGAATGCCGCGAACCTTATCTCAGGGACAAAAACAAAGAGTAGCTCTTGGAAGATGTATTATAAGGAATCCCAGTGTATTTCTTCTTGATGAACCTCTCTCAAGTCTGGATGCAAAACTAAGAATAAAAACAAGAACAGAAATAAAAAAAATCTTGCGGAAATTTTCCGTTACCACAGTTTACGTAACACATGATCAGTCAGAGGCAGTTGCTCTTTCAGACAGAATAGCAATTATGAGAGAGGGAAGAATAGAACAGGTGGGAACCTTTGAAGAGGTCTATGCTCATCCTGCAAATATTTTCGTGGCCGGGTTTGTCGGTAACCCTTCTATGAATTTTCTTACCTTTACCTTAGGAGAAAAAAACAAAAGACTGGTTATGGTTGACCCGGTATCTGATGCTAAGATAGAAGTCCCACAAGAATGGGAGAGAAAACTAAGGGATAAAAAAATGATAGGGAAAGACCTAATATTTGGAATGCGTCCTGAGGATATAAGACTGGATGAAGGTATCAAAGATAGAAAAGAAAACTTTTTTAGATTTAGAGCAAAGATAGAGGATAAAGAGTTTACAGTGGATAACAAAACTCACCTTTTCCTGAAATTCAGCTATTATCGCCTAATAGCTACTGTAGAAGACCATAACAAGTCATTTCCCGCTATAGGAGAGGAAGTTAATCTCATCTTTCCTCTAAAGAAAGGAAAGATTTTTAATAAAAAAAATGAACTTGCAATTATAAGTTAGAAATTATCTTCTTATTTTTATTTTTTCTAAGACGCATTCTCTCCCGGATTTAATTTCTACCCCATTTTGTTCACCGCAGCGAGGACAACTAAAAGGAGGCAAAAAATAAAAATAGTAGTCGTAATCTTTAGACATCTGGAGTTTTCCTTCATATCCGCAATTTTTACATTTAATAAGAAAGGGAACCTTTGCTATAATTATCTTTGCTCCTGAAGCCAGAGTTTCTCGAAAAAGCTGTTTTAACCAGAACATAAGCTGGTCCGGATTGAGATGAGTAAGCTCTCCTAACTTTATATTTATTTCAGTAACCTGAGAAGCTTTTTCCATTTTTGCCTTTTTAATTACTTCACGAGCAATTTGCTGGGAAATGTAAAAATCATGCATTTAATTATCTCCAGCGTTAAAAGCCAAGAGCCTCAATGACTTCTCTTATCCCTTTATTTTGACGACAACTAACAGGTATACTCTTTGCATCAGGATTAATCTTTGCAACATCCTCAATTAATTTTTGCGGAGAAACTTCCATCGCTTCAGCAAGGTCTATTTTATTTATAGCTACAACATCAGCTTGTGCAAAAATATAAGGATGCTTTACAACCATCCATGGTCCCTCGGTAACTGAAACCACCACCAGTCTTTGATGCGCACCAAGAGGAAATTCAGCAGGACAAATAAGATTTCCTACATTTTCTATAAAAATTATATCTACCTCCTTAAGATCTAAGTTCTGGAGAGCTCTTTTCACAAGACTTGCATCAAGGTGACATTCTTTCCCTGTATTTATCTGAACTGCCTGTGTACTTTTTTGTTCAAGTCTTCCGGCATCTATACTGGTAGTCAGGTCACCTGCGACTACACCTATTTTGAATTTCTCTCCCAGGACAGAGGTCAAAAGCTGAATTAAAGAGGTTTTACCTGAACCAATTGAACCCATTACGTCAATTGCTCTCACTTTATGGCGATCAAGAAAAAGCCTGTTCTCCTCTGCAAGCTCTTTATTTCTTTTCAAAAAATCCTCTTCAAGTTCTATGTCCAGTACCTCCCCTTCGTCTGGCTTTACTATCCTCATTAAATTTCTCCTTTAACTTTTAAAATTTATTTTATTTAAAAGATACCTTCTTAAAATATCAAGGGCTGCTTGAGAAGTCCTCCATTTTATCATCTCTCTTGTACCAAAGAAAAAATATCGGTTGCACAATTCTCCCTCATCTGTACATAGAGCAATATATACAAGTCCAACTGGTTTTTCAGGGGTTGCACCGCCTGGTCCTGCGATGCCTGTTATTCCAAGGGAAATACTGGAACCCGTTATATTTCTTACCCCTTGTGCCATCCTTCTCGCAACCTCAGAAGACACAGCTCCCTTCTCCTTTATGAGTTTTGCAGGAACCTTTAGTATTTCAGATTTTGCCTCATTACTGTAGCTAACAACTCCAGCCAGAAAACTCACAGAAATTCCAGGGATATCGGTTAAACGATGAGAAACAAGTCCTCCAGAGCATGACTCAGCTAAACTAATGGTAAGATTTTTTTTAATTAAAAGCTCAGCAACTATTCCCTCAAGAGTATCATCATCAGCCCCAAAAATATAATCCCCCAGTTTTTCCCTTATCACCTTTTCCGTAGTTTCTATACGAGAGTCAACTTCTTCTGGAGGAAATTGTGCAGTGATACGAATATGCACCTCTCCTTTCTTGGCAAGGAGAGCAACGGTAGGGTTTTTTTGGGACATCAAAGAAACTATTTTCTCATTAACCTGTGATTCCCCCATCCCCCATACCTTGAGTATCCTGGACTTCGTTACAAGATTGGACTTTACTTTGTAGGAAAGGTATTTCTTGAGCTGAGGTAACATTGCTTTTAATTCATGAGGCACTCCGGGGAGGAGAATAATAACTTTCTCTTTTTCCTCTATTATAATACCTGGTGCTATGCCTACAGGGTTCAACAGGGTTTTTGCAGCAGAGGGTACAAGCGACTGTCTTAAAATGGCTTCTTCTGATACTCTATAACGGCTTAACTTTTCTTTGATCTTCTCAAAGATACCTTTATCAAGGATAAGTTTTCTCCCAAGAAACTCACTTACAGCCTCCTTTGTAATATCATCTTCAGTTGGACCCAGCCCTCCAGAAATAATAACAAGCTCAGCTCTTGATAGAGCATCTTTTAAGGCATCCTTTATCCTTGATAAATTATCCCCCACTGTTACTTTTCTAAAAACATCTATTCCAAGCGAATTTACTATCCTTGCTATTTCAGCGGAATTTGTATCAACAATTTCCCCAAGAAGAAGTTCTGTTCCTACGCATATAATCTCGGCTTTTATCTCTAAACTCCTTTTGTGATGTTTAATAGTCTCATAGTATATTAATTCTGATAACTGGAAAGTAGAAAAATAAAATAATTTATTAAGTTAAACTTTTGCTGACTTTGCTGCCTCCCCTGCCCTGGTTAAACTCCATCTTGTAAGATAAGGACCCACAATCTCTGTTATTACGGTAGTAAAAAGCAAAAGGTTTATAACTACAGTAGCAAGGGACCTTCCTACAGCTCCATATGGTGCGAAATCCCTCCCTACAACTACTGCCAGAGCCAGTGCTACTCCAACCTGGGGAAAAAGAGAAAGCCCCACGTACCTCTGGACAACCTTGGGAGCACCTGATATTTTTGCTCCAAAGAATGCTCCCATAAACTTTCCCATTGCTCTTGCTCCAGTATAGGCAAGTCCTAAAAATCCTATTTGAGAGATAAGTCTTACGTTAAGGTGTGCTCCTGCAAGGCAGAAAAACATTATATACAAAACAGGTGTGGAGCTACTCCATATATTGGAGATTCTATGTATGGGGCGAGGGGATAAATTGGCTATGGTCATTCCTAAACTCATATTAGCAAGCAGTTCAGAAAAACCAAGAGAATTTGATATCCCTATATTAACTAAAATACCGCCAATAACAACTACAAAAAAATCTACCGATGATCTTAACCAGCGAGAGGAAAAACTTATCAAGGCTCCTATACCTAAGCCCAAAAGCAAGGCTCCAAAGATATCCTTTACAGGTTCTACAATTGTGGAAAAAATAGAGAAAGAGGCACCAGGAACAATAATAATTTTTGCAACAGAGGAGGCAAATGCATATAAAATCAAGGCTATTGCATCATCTATAGCTACAATAGATAAAATGGTAGTGGTTAAGTCTCCTTTTGCCCTGAGCTCCTGAATAACCATTACAGTAGCTGCAGGAGCAGTAGCTGAAGAGATAGCTCCTAAAAGTAAAGCCTCATATAACTTATGAGTAATTGCTAAAGTTACTGAGGTTACAAGCAGAAACGCACCAAATGCTTCAAGGACCACCATTACAGCAATTGACTTTCCCAGTTTTCTTAGATTGGGTATAGTTAATTCCTCTCCAATGGCAAAGGCTATAAACCCCAGTGCAAGGTCAGCAACAATACCTGTCCGGGATAAAACTTCCTGGGAGAAAACTCCTGCTACCGAGCCTCCCATCACCACTCCCATTATCACCCAGCCAGTAACTGCCGGTATTTTTACCCGATTAAAGAGTTTGCCCCCGATAAATCCCGAAATAACAGCAATACCAATAGCAAAAAGTATATCCATAGTTAATTCTCTAATAAATATGAGGTGAGATTTGCCAGAGAGTTACCGGAAAACTGAATATGGTGGCAACTTCTTCTTTGTCCAGCTGAAGGTCCCTTTTCCAAAGTTTCATCATCCTTTCAATTTTCTCCTCTTCATCCACAAGAGCGAATATTAACTTACATTCCTTCCTTCTTTTCCCAAGGGTTACCTGAAGCTCTTTAAATACAGGCAACCTGAAGGCAAGAACTTCCTTCAATTCCTCAGCTTCACTTACAAACACCTCTTCAACTTCTTCTTCAACCAAAACCTCAAGAAAATCCTCAAGAAATCTGCTATTGTAAAGAAAGATACATAAAATATGCATTTTAAATTGTACCTTTTCCTTTTAAAGTATTAAAACTATCCTCAAGAATGGAAACCGCCATATCAATATCCTCTTCGGTTACAATAAGGGGAGGCAAAAATCTTAAAACTTTTTCTTTCACCACATTTATTAAAAGTCCTTTCTCTCTTGCTGTATCTACCACAGGTTTTCCCTTGAACTCGAGCTCCATACCCAGCATAAGACCTCTTCCTCTTACATCCCGGATAAAAGAAAATTTCTTTTTCAACAGATAAAGCTTTTCTTTAAAATAATTTCCTTTCTTCGCAGCATTTTCTACAAGGTTATCTCTTTCCATAATTTTTAAAAACTCAAGAGCCACAGAGCTTACAAGAGGTCCTCCTCCAAAAGTAGAGGCATGATCACCGGGAGAAAGTACATCAGCCACCTTTCCTTTTGCAAGGCAAGCCCCAATTGGTAACCCTGCCGCAAGAGGCTTTGCGAGAGTCATTATATCCGGCTCTACACCGTAATGCTGATAGGCAAACCATTTCCCTGTCCTTCCCAGACCACATTGAACTTCGTCAAAAATAAGAAGAACTTCCCTCTCTGTACATAACTTCCTTGCAGCTTCAATAAACTGGGGTAGAGCCTCGTTTATACCTCCTTCCCCCTGGATAGGTTCCATAATCACCGCACAGGTTTTAGAGGTTATACTCCTCCTTAACTGCTCTATATCGTTAAAATCTACAAATTTAAACCCCGGTGGGAAAGGCTCAAACCATCTTCTATACTTTTCCTGTCCTGTTAAACCTACAGTTGCCAGAGTTCTTCCATGAAAGGAGCTATTCATAGCTATTATCTCAAAAGCACCTTTGCCTGAGCCAAATTTTCTTGCAATCTTTATAGCCGCCTCATTAGCCTCAGCTCCGGAGTTACAGAAGAAAACTTTGTCAGCAAAGGATAGCTCACATAATTTTTTAGCAAGCTCCGCCTGAGCCTCTATATAGTAAAGGTTAGAACAGTGAATAAGGCGATGTGATTGTTCCTTTATTACCTTACAAATATCAGGGTGGGAATGCCCGATAGCCACAACCCCTATTCCGGAGATAAAGTCAAGATAACTTTTCCCTTCTTTATCCCACACCTTTGCTCCCTTCCCCCTGTCTATCACCACGGGAATGCGGGAGTAAGTTGGCATAAGATACCTCTGTGATTCTTCCATAACCTTTTCTGTTCCCCCTTTATTAAGAGGTAATTTTTCGAAATTCATTTTTCCCCCACTTTATAAGCTGAACAATAGGTATCTTGGAAGGACAAACATATGTACAGCACCCACATTCAATACAATCCATTATATTGTATTCCCCAAGTTCTTCCCACCTCTCTGCCTTAACAAGCTTAGCTAAAGTTGTGGGAAAAAGACCCATGGGACAATGGTCTACACAGCGAGCACATCTTATACAAGGTTGTTCTTCATCTTCACTCACTTCATCTTCTGTTAAGACAAGAATTCCTGAGGTTCCTTTTATTACAGGACAATCAAGACTATACTGGGAGATACCCATCATGGGTCCTCCCATAATAATAGCCTTAGCATTATCCTTTAAACCACAGTAATTTAAAATATCTCTTAATGGAGTTCCTATAGGAACAAGAAGATTTGATGGCTTCTCAACACCCTTGCCTGTCACCGTTATAACTCTTTCTATAAGAGGTTTTCCCTTTTTTAGAGCCTCGCAAATAGCAATTGCTGTTCCAACATTATTCACCACTACTCCCACATCAAGAGGAAGTCCCCCTGAAGGAACCTCTCTCCCCAGAATGGCTTTTATAAGCATCTTTTCTCCACCCTGGGGGTATTTTGTCTTAAGAGGGACAACCTCAATTTCATTTTCCCCCGAGGTTAAACTCTTCATTATTTTTATAGCATCTTTTTTGTTATCCTCAATACCTATATATCCTTTTTGTGCACCAGTTGCTCTCATAATTGCCTTTAATCCAAAAAGGCAGTCTTCAGCTCTCTCCATCATTAAACGGTAGTCCGCTGTAAGATATGGTTCACATTCACAACCATTTAATATTACGCTATCAATATTTTTCCCTGAAGGCGGAGACAGTTTAACATGAGTGGGAAAAGCTGCTCCTCCCATTCCAGCAATACCAGCTTCTCTCACTCTCTTCCTTATTTCCTCAGGAGAAAGAGAAGATAAATCAACTTCTTTTTCAGACCACCTGTTTTCACCCTTCTCATCTTCCTCTACCTCAATAATTATCGCTTCAGCTTCTCCCAGAGTTGGATGGGGGTGTTTTTCAATAGAAATTACCTTTCCTTTCAAGGGACTATGGACAGGACAGGAAATAAATGCATCAACATCACCAATTTTCTGACCCCTCTCCACCGCATCCTTTTTATCAATCAGAGGTTTGCAGGGAGCTCCGGTATGTTGAGAAAGAGGAACAATAACCTTTGAGGGAAGAGGGATACTTTCTATCTTTTTATCCCTGCTAAGCTCTTTCTCCTCAGAAGGATGAATGCCCTGTTTGAAAGTTTTTGTTCTCATAAAAGCACTCCTTTAAAATTTCCCCGTATCTTAAAGCTATTTTCTAAAGAAAAATTATTTTAACATTTTATCAAATTACCATTAAAAAGCAAGCAAGAGAGATGTATAATAAATAAAACCACCTTTTAAAAAAGGGAAAAACTCTCTTAATTTAAGATGCAAGGTTGATAAATAATTATTTTTTTGTTAAGATAAAAGGAAAATAAGGAGGAAGGCGAAAAACAAAAAAATGGAAAAAAGGACACTGGGTAAAACAGGATTGAAAGTTTCAGTTATTGGCTTTGGAGGTATCCCTATTCAAAAACTTCCTATGAGAGAAACAAGAAAACTTATCAAAGAAGCTATTGATAGGGGAATAAACTTCTTTGATACGGCTCAAGGATACGGAGATAGTGAAACAAAAATTGGAGAGGGAACAAAGGAGAAAAGAGATAAGTGCATAATAGCCACTAAATCTCCCTGCAGAACAGAAAAGGAGGTCTTATCTCATGTGAATAAAGCCTTAAAAAGATTAAAAACCGATTATATAGACCTTTATCAAATTCACCATGTAAGCAAACCCTTTGAATTAAAAAAGGTTCTATCTCCCAGGGGTGCTCTTGAGGGCCTTTTAAAACTCAAAAAGGCAGGGAAAATAAGGCACATAGGTGTAACCGGTCATAATCCTTCGGTTCTTCAGGAGGCAATTGAAAAAAGTGAGGAATTTGAAACTGTCCAGTTTCCTTTTAACATAGTGGAGGATGAAGAGGATAAATTTTCTCTTTTAAGAATAGCAAAAAAATTCAATGTTGGAACTATTATAATGAAACCACTTGCTGGAGGAGTGATACCAGAACCTTCTCTTTCTCTCCGCTGGATCTTGCAGCAGGGAGTGGACACAGTAATTCCTGGTATGGTACTGCTCTCAGAGGTAAGAGAAAATGCTAAAATAGGCGAAAAAGTCTATCCCCTCTCCTTTGAGGAATTATCCCACCTTAAGAACTCTGTCAGTAAACTTGAAACACAATTTTGTCGTCGCTGCATGTACTGTATGCCCTGCCCTGAGGGAATACCAATTTATCTTATTCAGGAGTTGGGAGATAAGGTCAGAGTAAATGTGGAGCAGGTTAAGAAGATGTGTAAGGAGACATATGCAAAGTTAAAGAAGAATGTAGAGGATTGCATAGATTGTGGAGAGTGTGAGAAAAAATGCCCTTATAATCTTCCCGTAAGAAAAATGCTTCGGGAAAAGCATAAACTTTTAACTTCGGCTCCTTAATTTAAAGAGGTGAAAGATGAAGAAAGTAACAAAGGTTGTTATACCTGTAGCAGGCTTTGGTACTCGTTTTCTCCCTGCTACCAAATCGCAACCAAAAGAAATGCTACCTATTGTTGATAAACCTGCCATTCACTATATAGTAGAGGAGGCTGTTGCCTCAGGGATAAAAACAGTAATATTTGTTACCACACAAACTAAAAGAGCAATAGAGGACTACTTTGATTCCAATCCTGACCTTGAAGAGCATCTTGAAAAAACAGAGAAAAAAGACCTTTTAAAAACAATCAGAGAAATATCTGAAATGGCTGATTTTGTCTATATAAGACAAAAAGGACCCTATGGTAACGGTACGCCTGTTCTCAATGCAGAATGCATCATAGAAGATGAGCCTTTTGCTGTAATATGGGGGGATGACCTTGTGGAAAGTGAAGAACCTCGCCTTAAACAATTGATTGAAGTTTATGAAAGATACAATAGCCCTGTGCTTACTGCTTATCCGGTAAGCGAAGAAGACACAAAAAGATATGGGATTATTGACGGAGAAGAGGTGGAACAGGGTGTTTTAAGAGTTAGAAGCATTGTGGAGAAGCCAGGACCCGAAAAGGCTCCCTCAAAAATTGCAGCCCTGGGGGGATACGTTTTAACTCCCGATATATTTGATGCGCTAAGAAAAACTTCCCTGGGGAAGGATAACGAACTCTGGCTTGTAGATAGTATCTTTAATCTGGCTAAAAAAAGACCTGTTTATGCCTGTCTTATAAAGGGTAAATATCATGATGTTGGCTCAAAAGTGGGCTGGCTAAAGGCAAATATAGACTATGCATTAAAAAACAGAGAAGTTGCTGATTCGTTAAGGGACTATATTAAAAACCTTGCAAAAGATCTGGAGGAAAAAACAAATGGAGATTGAAGATAAAAACAATTTGCGTGAAGATGCTGAATCTATTTTTTACGCTGGACTCGAAGCAGTTGAACCTTCTAAAGCTGTAAGGACATACATGAAAAAAACCCATAATACTTTAAAAATTGGGGAAACAGTCTATAACCTGAGTGATTTAAAGCGTATTTTTGTCGTAGGGTTCGGAAAAGCAGGTTATCCTATGGCAAAAACAGTTGAGGAAATACTGGAAGATAAGATTACTCAGGGATGCGTTGTGGTAAAGTATGGGTATAGTGGGCATCTTGAAAAAATTGAAATTCTGGAGTCATCTCATCCCATTCCAGATGAAGCAGGAATGAAAGCAGCAGAAAAGATAATCTCTCTATTAAGTAAAACAAAGGAGGATGACCTTGTCATATGCTTAATTTCAGGTGGAGGCTCAGCCATACTTCCTGCTCCAATTGAAGGTATATCTCTTGAAGAAAAGCAAAAAGTAACACAACTCCTCTTAGATTGTGGAGCTTCAATTGAGGAGATTAATACAATAAGGAAACATCTTTCCCGCGTAAAAGGGGGACAGCTTGCAAGGCTAACTTATCCGGCTCACCTTCACAGCCTTATCCTCTCTGATGTGGTGGGAGATAGACTTGATACAATTGCCTCCGGTCCAACAGTTCCGGATAGAACCACCTTTAAAGATTGCTGGGAGATTGTAAAAAAATATGAACTTGAATCTTTGCTTCCTCAATCAGTAATTACTCACCTTAGAAGAGGGATTGAAGGTAAAATTAAGGAAACACCTAAACCAGGAGAACCCATATTTGACAGGGTGAACAATTTAATTATAGGAAGCAATATTCTGGCTTTAAAAGCCGCAAAGAGAAAGGCAGAAAATCTGGGGTATAACTGCCTTATCCTTTCCTCGTTTGTTGAGGGAGAAACAAGAGAGGTAGCAAGGGTTCATGCAGCAATGGCAAAGGAGATAATATCCTCCGGTAATCCCATTTCACCCCCTGCCTGTATTCTCTCCGGTGGGGAAACAACCGTAAAGGTAAAAGGGAAAGGGAAAGGAGGAAGAAATCAAGAATTTTCTCTTGCAGCCTGTATTGATATAAGAGGGATGAACAACACTTTAATCTTAAGTGCCGGGACTGACGGGACAGATGGTCCTACTGATGCTGCAGGAGCCTTTGCTACAGGTTCCACGTGGAGGAAAGCAAAAGAAATGGGCATATTGCCTGAAGAATTTTTAGAGAATAATGACTCTTACAATTTTTTTAAAAAAGTGGGGGGCCTTTTTCTAACAGGCCCCACCAATACAAATGTTATGGACCTTCGTATAATTCTTGTTGCAGAGAAAAACCAATCAAAATAATAAGTTAGAAAAGAGAGGAGCTAAGTCCTCCATCCACAAAAATAATCTGCCCTGTGATATAATCAGATGCATCTGAGGATAAAAATACAACGGTGCCGTTCAGGTCTTTATCAGCATTTCCCTCTCTACCCATGGGTATCCTTTTTCTAACCCACTTTACCCATTCCTCGTCGGAAAAGAGAGGCATTGTTTGGGCAGTTTTAAAATACCCTGGAGCTATGCAGTTTACACAGATATTGTATTCTGCCCACTCAAGAGCAAGTCCTCTGGTTAGCTGAGCAATACCACCCTTTGCAGCTACATAAGCTATTATACCCGATATACCAAACCGAGAGGTTTCCGAACCTATATTAATGATTTTTCCCTTTATCTTTTTCTCAATCATTACTTTAGCAACTTTTTGAGAACAAAGAAATGCTCCCCTTAAAATTGTATTTATAACTCTCTCCCATTCCTCAAGAGTAACCTCAACAGCTGGTTTCCTCACAATTGTCCCTGCATTATTTACAAGAATATCTATCCTGGAAAACTTATCTACCACCTTGTCAACCATATTTTGAATACTTACAGGGTCTGTCACATCTAATTTTACAGGAAAAGCTTCAACTCCCTTCTCTCTCACCTCTTGAGATACTTCATTCAGAGCTTCCTCTGTCCTCCCTGTTATCACCACATCAGCCCCGGCCTCAGCTAAAGCTACAGCCATACCCTTTCCCAATCCTCTTGTTGACCCTGTAACAATGGCAACTTTGTCCTTGAGCAATTTGTTGTAACTATACATCACTTCCCTCCTTCTCTTTTAACAAGATCCTTTATTTTTAAGAGGCCATCATAGGTTATTTTTTTATTCCAAATATAAAAAATAGAGTTATTTTGAAGAAGAGGTTCTTTATCCAGGGGTAGAGAAGACTCCTTTAAAGCTTTCTTAAACTCCAGAGTCCCGGGAATTGGAGAAAACTGAGCTATCTTTACCCTGGCACCTGTTTTATGAACAAACTCAATAGTATCTATTATCTCTTCTATTTTTTGCCCTGGCAATCCCACCATTATGTAAACACCCAGATCTTTTCTCCTGTATCCAGCACAAGCTAAGTTTTCTACAGCTTTTATCAAATCCTCTTCGTTAACCTTGTTACAGGATTGTCTCTGTACTTTGGGATAGGTTGACTCAAATGACAATCTTATGGTCTTAAAATTAGCAGCATAGAAAAGTTCTGCCATCTTCCTATCTATAAATCTTGCGTGAAGTCCATTTGGAGTATGGAATCTTACCTTTCCTTTAAATCTTTTTATTATTCCCCTAAGAAGAGGTATTATGTGTTTTTCAGCGTTAACTAAAAGAGCATCATCATAAAAAGCTATATCCTTAACTTCGAACCTTTTTATATAGTAATCTATTTTATCTAAGACTTTATCAGGATTTTGTTGAATGAAATTACTTTCCAGAAGATAAGATGCACAATAACTGCATCTGAAGGGACACCCTCTTGATGTAAGAAGAGCTATGGAATTTACCCTGGAGAGAAGATGGTAAGCAGGTATGAGTTCTTCCTCCTCTTCCTGCCAGAAAATCTTTGAATAATCTCTCTTCGTATCAGCTATGCTATCTAAAATTTTCAAGAAAGGAATCTCTCCTTTTCCCCTTATAACGTAGTCTGCCCCGGAGAACTCTCTTGCATGCTCAAAACATAAAGTTGCATATATTCCTCCCAGGACAACAGGAACAGAGGGAAACCTCCTTTTTACCCTCCTTATTACCTCAAATACCCCTGGATACCAGTAGGTCATACCCGAGGTTACTCCAACTGCGTCCGGATACTCCACCCTGGAAAGTTCCTCCTCAAATATTTCTGGAGGAATGCCGTATCTTTTGTACCTGCGAGGTATATTTTTAAAAAATACGGGTTTTTCAACCTCCTGAGAAAAAAACTTACCACAGTCAAACTTACGCAAAGAAGGAAGTTTTTTATACCTTCTTTTAAGAAGAGGATGATATCTATCAAGACAATCTATCAAAGAAACTCTGTGTCCAAATTTTTCTAAAAAAGAGGCGATTTTTAAAAGCCCCAGTGGCTTTAACCATAAATCATAAGCAGCAAAATCATAAATCCAGGGGTTAATAAGCAGTACATTCATAGCACAATGTGTTAAAAGATAACAAAAGCTTTGAAAAAATCAAGAGCGTTTCTTTTAAATGAACAATTGTTAAAATAAGAACATCATTTAAATATTATTGAAGATACTTAAGGAAATATATATGGAAACTATTGAATTTATGAAGGTTTACATAATGACTTCCTACCAGGATACTTGACAAATTTTCAATATTTGATATTTTGTTCAAAATAGAAACAGGATAGAGGAACTTATGTTAGCAGACTCTGTTGATGTTGATCTTTTAATAAGGATAGCCTGGCTATACTATGAAGAGGGACTAACTCAAGATGAGATTGCACGAGTTTTTCCTCTCTCCAGGTCCAAGGTGGTGAGAATGCTGAAAAGAGCAAAAGAGGAAGGGATAGTTAGCTTTCAGATAAGAGGTATTGGTATAAATTGTCTTTCCCTGGAAAGAGAGCTTATCTCTCTTTTTAACCTGCAGGATGCCATGGTAGTTCCTATTGTTAATGAAGATAAAGTAAGGGATAGCCTGGGGAAGGCTGCAGCAATTTACCTTGAGAGAAATCTTAAAGATGGACAGCTTCTTGCTATAGGTTGGGGTAGAACGATTCACAAGATGGCCAATTACGTAAGCTCTGGAAAATTCAAAAATCTAAGAGTGGTCAATCTTATGGGAGGCCTTACCACTTTCCTTTCTCTTAATCCTTATGATATAGGGGGAAAGCTTGCCTCTACCTGGAGAGGGGAATGCTACTATGTTTATGCTCCAGCCATAGCAGCCTCTGAAGAGCTTTGCAGGTCTTTTAAATCTGAACTAACAGTTAAGAAAGCTATGGAAATGGCAAAACTTGCAGATTACTGTCTGGTAGGGATTGGAGAGGTAGGAAGGGAAAATACACTTTCTCAACTGGGCTACATAAGCCTGCCGGAGATAGAGATTCTCAGGAAAGAAGGAGCAGTAGGAAACATTATGGCACAGTTTTTCAATATTAAAGGGGAGAAGGTAAACTGCGAACTCCACAGAAGAATAGTAAGTCTTTCTATTGAGGAGCTAAGGGATATGAAAAGGGTTATTGGCGTGGCTGGAGGAAATCGTAAGATAAAATCAATTTTAGGTGCACTTCACGGCAGGTTCGTTAATATCCTTATTACGGACGAGAATACAGCAAAGTCTATTATCCACCTTGAAAAGGAGCTTTTGCAGGAGGATAAACTTTAAACTAAAAAGTTCCAGGAGTAAAAAATAATTTTTTAAGGAGGTTAGTAATGAAAATAGCAGTAGGGTCTGATCACTTTGGGCTGGGTTTAAAAAATGTAGTTTGTGAATTCTTAAAAGAAAAGGGAGTGGAATACAAAGATTTTGGTGTTATGACTGAGGAACCAATTGACTACCCGGACAAGGCAAAAGAAGTAGCGGAGGCTGTCGCCAGTGGAGAATTTGACAGGGGAATCTTAATTTGTGGAACAGGAATTGGTATGGCAATGGCTGCCAACAAGGTAAAGGGAATAAGAGCTGCCTGTTGCCATGATGTTTACTCAGCGGAAAGGTCGAGAAAATCAAACAATGCCCAAATAATGACTATGGGTGCCTATGTTATTGGAGCAGAGCTTGCCAAGATGCTGGTTGATGCCTGGCTCAGGTCAGAGTTCCAGGGAGGAAGGTCTACTCGTAAGGTAGCAAAGATCATGCAGATAGAAAAGGAGCAGTTTTCCAAGGAATAAAATTAATATAAAGGAGAAAAAAACATTATGGTAAGGGAAATCCTTGTATTGCCCGATTTTACACCTGGATTCGTAGATGTGGGAGGGAAAATCCCCAGATTCCAGTACAAAAAATCTCTAAAGCAGGAGCTGAAAGAGGAAGGTATCACAAAAGATGATTGCATAGACATGCTTAAATGTATGCTTTTCATAAGGAATTTTGAAGAGATGATCCTTGAGTTAAGGGAGAAAAAGG
>JAGGZA010000016.1 GCA_021162265.1 Candidatus Aerophobota bacterium
AGGAAAAATACCCCTGCAACAATCCAACCTAATGCTGTCTCCATACTTACCTCCTTTTCACTCCCTTTCTCTCTGGGAGTTTTCTATATGGTGTTTTTGTATGTTTAGCCCATCTGCGGGCTGTTTTCGGCTTATTTTTAAACATCCACCGCCATTGTTTTTTGGATTTAAATGGCATAAATTACCCCCAAGTCTCTAAAATACCCTTTATCTCGGCTGCGTATTCTTTCACAATCTCTAAAAACTCCTCTGGATGCTGTTTATACCAGAACAGAATGAGTTTATACCATTCCTCTGGCGGGGTAACTGTTTTTAAAACATCATAAATCCTTTTTGCTATAATTCCCCTCTCGCTTGAATTGTAAATAGCCTCAACCAAACTCTTGGCTATTATCTCCTCATTTTCTCCAATCACTTTCAAAACATCGCTCTCATCCATAAAAACCTCCATTTCTGTCAGGTGCTACCTGACAAATTTGTTCTATTTTTGACTTGCCGTAGCGGACAAATTTGTCCACCTTTACAAATAAAAATAAGAAGTATCACATTTTATCACTATATTCCCGCAGTATCTTTAAGACTTCCTTTACAAAATCTGGGTCGTGTTTTAACAGAAACAAAATCATATCCCGCAAATATCCTGAAGTTACATTGTTCTTACTAATCGTCTCATACAGGTCGTTCTCCATATCAACTCCTTCTTAAAGGTGTGTAAAATTTCTTTACAAAAATATACTAATATGCGTTATTTTAACCGTAGAGGCTCGGGAAAGAGACCTCATAGTAGGAATATACTACTACCCACCGAAAGCATATCTCTATTTTGAGAATTTTGCCCTCTCTGGTAATTTTTTGTTTAGAAAAACACCAAAATCATGTAAAAATCTTGATGAGTTTCCCAAAATTGCTCCTGAAAGTATCTTGTCAAGAGAATCTGTTGTGTTAATTCCCACAAGAGATAAAAGTCTCCAGTTTGCCAACAAGCAAATGATTATACCAACAAGCCAAGCGATGAGGAGGCTATAATTTTTCTGGTTAACAGCCTTCTTAATCATCTCAACAAAGTAATTAGCGAGCCACCCCAAGATAAAGATTTGGATTAGAATTTCACTTATTGCTTTTTCCATTCAGCTTTCCCTTTATAAAAGACACTTCTTTTACTATCTCCAATAACCTATCACTGTTGTGGTTAACTGATACTCCGACCTGCTTCATAGTCTCTTGTAGTTCACTCACACTTATATCAAGACTTGCCATATCATCTGATAGTTCTTTTATAGACTGACCGAGTTTATTGATGTCTGAATTAAACTTTGTCATAGTTTTGACATACTCTCTATAACTTTCAACTATTTTCGGGGTGTATTTTACAGCCAGAAAAATAATAATCCCCAAAATTACAAGGGATACTCCATGTCTGTCTATCAGCATAAGTATCTGCTCTATGTTATTCATTTTTTAACTCCCTAATCCTCTTATCTATCTCGCTTATAAGAAGTTGGGATATAGTTTCAATTAGACTTTTCTCATACTCCAGCCGTTCTATTTCTTTGTTTATTTCTATCGCTAAAATAGTCCCCAAATCTGCCTGTTCATCTGGTGAATGCTCGGCTTTAAGCCAGCCAAACTTTTTAGCAATATTGACTGCCTTTTGCTTCCATACGGGTTTACTCATAGTCTCTTTCACCTCCGTTCTAATCTTGGGTAGAAGCCTGTATAAATAATGCCCAGGGCATTCTGTCCATTCATCCCCCACATCTCTATGCCCCAATATATTTTCGGGGGAGATTTTATATTTCCTCACCAATTTTTTAAGAAGTGCCACTAAAGATTTTATCTGTGCTTTTGTGGATTCTCTTTTTGATAAATTCCCCCACAAACATACAGCAACAGATGTATCATTCACATTATTATTGTTGGCATGCCAGACTACTACATCATCAGGATTGCCCTTCATAATTTGCCCATTAGTCAGGATTACATAGTGATAATGATATTCGGGGTATCTTTTGAAATGATGTTCTACCGCTATTTTCTGCCAGTCAAGATTGTTATAGGAGCTATCAACTCCAAAATGGTGAACAATAATATATATTGTTTTAGTTCGTTTAGTCCCGTAGTCAAGAGCCATTTATTTGTTCCTCCATATAGAGTAAAGTCCAATGGGTATGTCAAAAAGGATTTGTCCTGTGGACTCATCTTCCTGCTCTAACAACTCTGGCAGTATAATTCTTGAGAATATAACACCGCCGACAGAAGGTAGCAGTATGTATTGCTTCAACTCTATAATTGTGTCTGTGGTGAGTTTTTTCAGCTTGTATGATAAAACCTCCACATAGCATTGAGTAGCATATCCTTTTCGGGGAGTCTCCCACCAATTCTTTGTCGTTGTAAACTGAACCATATATTCTGTATTTGAGTTATTAATCTGTTCCCATGTTAAAGCCGTGCCATCATCGTTTTGAGTAATTGTTGTTGATTCATAGGTTGTCCATGTGTCGGTTAGGGAATAAGATTTTCTGTGTTGCCCACTTAACGACCAAATACGAGGCTCAAGTGTTACTTCAATATCTGTTCCGCTGTCTCCTCTGCACCGAGCATAAAATTTAACGCTGATAGGATATTCGTCTTCTTCAGGGTCAATTGGAGGAACTTTAAATCTAAAATTAGTATAATAATTATAGTCAGGATAATAATCACTCCCTCGTAAGTCTTCTGTATATAAATAAGTGCTGTCATCATCTGGGGCAGTGTCATCTATTTTATCCCAGTAATTTCCCGAATCTGGATATTGAAAGATCTCCCCGTCAGAATATACTACTTCATTCGGTCTTAATATATAGTTTGCCATTTTAACTCACGGATATTTGACTTATCTTGCCATTTGACCAAGTTATAGTGTAGGTAACGCTTTCCTCGTAAACAAAACTTGCTTCTATAACATCGGAAGAAGAGTTAGCACTATCAAATGTAACTTTGCCATTTGTGTAATCAACAGTAAATCCAGATGTAATTTCTGTTCCATTCTTGTAGATTGTTGACCCTTCAGAGGAAAGCCAGGGCGACCTGATGGATGTATATACTGTATTATCTGTTGTGTCAAGATTTTCTTTAAAAACATGTATTTTGTAGGTTAAATCTACTGATGTGGGTTTGTCATCTGTATATGTAACCGTTGCTGTAAAATCTATATCACCGCTACCAGAGACTTCAGTAATCCGACCCTCGCTATCACGGGTGTATGTAATAGTCTGGGAAGAAAAAATACCCAGCAGGGTTTTAATAACACCATTGTAAAAACTTGCCCTTAACCTGTCCTTCCCTGCTTTTAATGTTTGAATATAATAACTCATAATTCCTCCTATGAGAAGGTTAGTGTGTATGTAATACTCTTTGCCACACTATCATTTTTTGTCTCGTTGCAGTTCAAATGGGAAACCAAAACACCAGATTGGGTTAATAGTCCAACATTTCCCCATGTCATATTAGCCTCTTCTGGCGACACATAGAAATAAAAATAGGCTGCATTGTTAACATTGGCAATATTATCGGCGGAAATTCTAAAAATCTCATCTTCTACTTCTGTATCGTCTGCACTTACCGTTGTTGTGCCTGTCCCTATGGCAAGAGTTGTTATGTAATCACTAGTCCCGTTGACTATATAATCAGCCAAAAGGTTCTTCCCTACCGTTGTGATAAGATTATCATATATATTTGTTGAGATAGGAACCCATATCCCGTTTTGTCTTTTAAGTGTTGTTATAATACACTTTCCCTTAATTTTAATACTACTATCCATAAACATCATCATCCTCCACTATACAGAAATCCACATAAGCACCCGAATCTCCGTCTCCTCCCCAATAATATGGGGGAGAATTGTCAGATATGGTTTCGCTGTCTGAAGAAGAAACTGTATCCGATAAATCAACATCTGACTCTACAACTCCAGATTGGGTAATATACTGTTGCAATTGCTGTATCTTGTCCACTATCCTGCTCAAAAATTCGGGTAGGTTTTTCTTCTTAACAAATCTTATCTTCGCTATAATTCTTGTGGGTGTTATTGAATATTCTACCTCTTCCACCCTAATAGTCTCATTCTCTAACCCGTATCTTGGCAAATTAACGGTTATCAAATCACCAGACTTAATAATTGCTCCGACCTTTTCTATATCAACCGTTATCTCTCCCTGTCTTTTTGGGTAGGCAAAGGTTTCTAAAAACCACTCACCTTTGTATACCAGCATAGTGTAGTTTGTAATACTCTCGTCCCTTATTGGCTCATGTTCTCTTTTACCGTATAAACTAATAGAAGTCTGGTCTTGAGCATAATATCTTAAAGTCGTGTAATAATCATAAGACACTTCTATATCTGCGTCTGTGTCTGGAGCAGAACAGAATATAATTTCATTAGTATCGCTATCATAGAGATAATCTACTGAAGAGCATGAATCTGAACCGTGTATTCCTCCAACCTGTGCAGTCCCATCTACCGTAACATAAAGATTTCCTGCGGGTGTTCTTGATAATTTAAATGTAGTAGTAGAGCCATCTCCTGTAAAAGAGTCTGTTTTTGAAGTTAAAACTCTTCCCCCAATTATCTTAACTGCATTATAAAGTTGGGAGAAGTCTTGGTCTGTCAGTCCAGAGGCGGAGATATAGTTATTTTCATCTATGGTTATATCTGTTTCATTTGTGTAGTCTTTTTCGTAAAACCAGAAATCCCCGTCTTCATCTATACGAAATGAAGCCAATGTTAGGTCGGCTATTGCCTCTATGGCTTTGTAAAGGGAAACTTTATCAAATTGAAGCGAGAGTGTGATAGGCTGAAAGATTTTAGCGTCGGTGGTGAAGTTTTTCTCTAATGTTCCCCATATATATCCATCTGTGGTAATATCTTTTTCTGCTCTCTCTACAATAACACCATCGGTGGTAATATCTGTAGTAAATGTATCTTTAATAATACCATCTGTGGTAAACTGATTTTCTAATCTATCAACTATTATGGTGTCTGTAGGAATATTTTTTATCAGCCTCTCAACGATATTAGCGTCCGTAGTTATATCTTTATTAAGAGTTCCTTTTACTATTCCATCAGTTGTGAGTGTTTTTGTGCTGGTTGTTTTGATTATTGCGTCTGTAGTAAAGGTTTTCGTGTAACGAGTGGGATAAGTTACCTCTAAATAAGGTTGGTATCCAGAGCCTTTCTCATTTGAATAACATGTTGCAAATTCATCACCCGAAGCTGAATTACCATTTATATCTCTGCTACTTCTCAAACATAGTTTAGTTTTTGCTCCAGAGCCTTTTTGTATCCAAGAAATACCGTCTGAATTTAAGTTAATTATATTATATTGCCCTGTGGTGAGGTTAGTTGTGTTAAGAGAACCCCCGTTGCCAGAGTAGTGAGTTCTATCATAATCACCATCTTCTAGAGGGTCGTGAGGATAAGTTGGTTGCCCATTCTGAACGGTTATATCAAAATCTGTATCAGAGCCATCAACATAAAAGTATAAATGTAAACTTGCAGAGGTTATATTAGTATCTGACGGTATGGAGGATGTATCAAAAAATAAAAAAGTTCTATATGGTTTTGTATATCCTGAAATGTATCTTTGACCTGTTACTAAATAAGTGTTTGTATCTTCAACATATCCTGAAGTAGCATCTTGAGAATTTGCATATATATACCCATCACTGCTTGTTGTATAAAATGTTGCCGTGTCGTCAACAAAGAACGGATATGCTGCATTGTCAAAAACTTTTTTAGGAATGTATTTATCTCCGTTTTTCTGCTCTATATCAATCCTGCCAAGTTCACTAATAGCAAAAGGTTTTTTTGTCTTAATATCAGTATCTTTTTGGAGATTAGATTTTATTAAAACATCTCCTTCTGGATTTTTTTCAAACACCCACCAGTCCAAAATCTCGCCGTGTCGGAGTTGGAGAATGTGCTTACAAATCCCATAGTCCATCTCAAGCCTGTTAGGAGACTCGCCAATGTTCCAGTCAGATTTGGGGAGAATTTCTTTGCCATCTAAAAATAATCTCGGCGAAAAATAGGCTGTCTTGTTTAAGAGGTATTTATCTGCTATTGTTCTCTTATCCTGGTGTATAATATTTGTTTTCCTGTGCCACTCTGGGGAGCCTTTATAAACAATATTAACTTTTAGTTTATCTACAACTGCTCTAAAACTCTCTCCGCCAACCCATCTACCGTCAATGTATTTCCAAGAGGGAGGGGGAGGTAAGAAAAATCTTGCCCGTATTAAGCCATTTTTAAGTTTTTCTTTTACATAAGTTGCACCAGCCTCTATAATATCAGCCATTTCACTCTCCTGGCGTCCATATCTTATCTGGCTGTAAAATTTCTCTCACTTGCCCATTGTAGCGTAACTGAAACATTCTCCCGTTCTGTAAGTGGATTTCATAATAAAAATATTCCCCCGCTTTTAGGGGATTTTTGCCTAAACTTATAATGTTTTTTCTCACAAGAGTGAAAGGGAAACTACTAATGATTAACTTACTACCACTCTGTCTGTGATAAAAGACTACCCTGTCTATCTCTTTCCAAAATTCGGGGGTTTTTCTCTCTAATTTTAAAAAATTAAGTAAGCCCTCCCCTACAAGAGAGGGCTTTTCTTTCCTAATAATCTTAAATTCCCACATAATTATGTTTCGTCATATTGAAAAGTTAGTGTTTCCTGACTTAACTGCCCGATGTTGGCAGATGAAGTAACATCAAGTTGGAGAATAATATAGTCGGTTATTTTTCCAGTATTGGGGTTGGATATTGAGCCATTAACACTCAATGGAGAACTTGATGTATAAGTGCTTATATCTGTTGTAGCTACTGTTGAGTCATCTCCTGAACTCCCTTCTGTTCCCGTTGCCTGTGTGTAGGTTGTAGTTGTTCCTACATATAAAGTGCAACCAGTCCAGTCTATACTGCCATCGCAGTAAAACTTAACATTATTAATTGTCCCGCTGGGAGATGTGTCTGCATTCAAGTATATGGTCTTCCAGTATCCCCTTTTAGTGCCACTTGTTGGTCTGGGGATTGGGTAACTTGTTCCAGGGTTATATGTGTCGCTTGTGCAATGCCTTAAATTAGTTATTGTATTGGCTGTTCCAGGGCTTGCCCCATTAACTTCTTTTACACTTACAGTTGCCGCCATTTATACCTCCTTACCATGTATCCACATGGTTTGTTGTAAAATCTGTGTATTTCTCTATTAAATACCTTACAATATCACTTGCTATTTCATTCTGGAAAGACTCTGAAACATATATATATTTCAATTTATCTACCATAGAGAAGCAGTCTATCTGCCAAGAAGCAAGATTGGGATTTGGGTGGGGATTTTTAGCCATTTTTATAATATACCCATAAAAAATTGCCTCGTCATCTATTGTGATTTTTACTGGTGCTAATGCAGTTATATAAGATGGCAGTGAAGTGATATTTTTGATATATATAGTAGCGTTATCCACCATGTTTTCCCTGTTGTCTGTAAAACTGATACTTTTTACCAATTCTGTTATATCATTATCATCAACAAAAACTTTTGTTGTCATTATGAATAACCCAGTCTATACAAAGCATTCAAAACACTTTCAACTACTGCTTCTTTCAATATACTTATATCCTGTATTCCCTCAATTTTTTCTATGTTGTTGTAAATATTGATAACAATCCCGCCAGTTGTTCTTCTGCCTGCTGTTGGGCTGTAGGATGAACTTACTCTTGCAATTTCTTCTCCAGGTGTTTCCCTTTCTGCTGGTAGCACAAATCCGTATCTGCTTGCCAACCAAGCAAGTGGTCTGCTTAATGGTTGCCCTTTAGCATACTGCTGTATTATCTCATTGAAATCAATCTTTTTAAGATATTCTTTAATCTGCGAACCTGCCATTTGTGCTGCTGGGAGTTTAACTAACTGCCCTAAACCACCTCCTCTTGCCTGAATAAGAGGTATCGCTAATTTTACAAATTCTGTGGGGAGTTTTTTACCAAGGTTTTTCTCTACAAGCAAAATCATTCTTACTAAATCTTCTTGAGATACAGAAGGCACTAATGCCCCAAATCCCTGAAGAGACCGCAATGCTTTTATTATATCTCCTTGTTTTAATCTCTCCGTCATATACTTTATTGTTTTTTGTATTGATTCTGCTGCCTGTGAACCTGTGATTGGGTGAAACCAGGGGTGTTTTTTCTGTATTGCTCTCTCATATTTTTCTATTCTTTTATATATATCTGCCAATTCTTCGTTTCGCCAGTCAACATGCTTCTTAATCCAAGCCATTGCTTTTTTGTGTTGTTCCAAACTTCTCTGCTCTGTTGTGGTTAAGGGTCGCTGTGTTGCAATCTGTTGTAGTTTATTTACTGCTTTCTCGTGTTGTCTATACACATTGGCATAGTGGTATATCTCTCTTCTATATTCTTCTGCCTGCTTTTTAAGTCGCTCCACAATCACTTTTGCTTTTCTTGTCCACTCTCTCTGATATTCTGGAGATAAAACACGGTTAGCATAATCTTTAAAAAGGTCAAACTCTTTTAGTTCCAAAAAATCTTTCGGCGGTTGCCATTTTGTAGCCATTCTCTTAAACAACTGCTCTGGTGATAACGGCTTAAAGAATGTATCTATTCGTTCTGTCATTGTGGGGGTAGCCTGTGCCATAGATTGTAAAAACATCAGGATAAATCTATATCCGTATTTATCAGCGTCAGAGAGGGGTCCTTTCTTTGGTGGTGATTTAAACGCTATATAATCAGCAATAGCCTGTCCTATTCTGTTTCCCCATGCTAATACTCCATTATAAAAACCTTCCCCAAATTTACTGCCAGAACTTTCGCCTACTCTAAACCAGTCATCAGAAAGGTTTTGCATGTAGTCTATCAAATCATTTATTTTTTTGCGGGTTTCTTCTTCAACTTCTCCCAGCACTGATATCAATTTATCTCTTATTGTGTTTTCTATACTTGCAACTTGCTTGTTAACTTCTCCCCATTTCTTTTTGACTTCTTCTACCTTATCCCAAAACTCCTGTGTGCTTGCAGTTACATCTTTAACTTGGTCAGATAAATTAGTCCACTCTGACTCTCTTGGCTTCTTTTTTAACAGCTCTTCTGGGAGTTTAATCGGCTGTTGTAGTTGGAGAAAATATCTTTGAAGGGCTAACTGCCCCTCATATATATATTGCTCCCAAAGTTGGGGGTTTTGTGTGATTTGTTCACCAAGTTGCTGTTTAACATACTGGTTAAAACTTGATATAATACTCGTTATCTTACCTATCGCTTCACTTTGCGGGAGAGATTCCCATAGTTGTTTTATTAGAGATTGAACAGAACTGACATAACCGGATATTTTTAATCTTTCTGATTCCCCCCTAACTTTCATCATAAATTCTTCATATCTCTGCCTTGCGTCCCGCTCTATCTCTCTTTTTCTTTCTTCTTTCTCTCTATAAGACTCTACTTCTTCTTCCCAGAGTCTTTTCTTTTCCAAATACAGCCACTTCTCTACTGTTAACTGTGATAGTCCAAACTCTCTGTATTTATCTGCCTGTAATTCCAATTGGTGTATCCTGTAATCATATTCATCTGTTGTCAGTTCTTTTACTCTTTCCTGTAGTTCTTTTTCTCCATTTAGGATTTCTTGTTGCAGATTTATCCGCTCTTGTGCATAGTCGGAATAGAGTTGCCTTAAAGTAGCGTTAGTAATTTTTTCAGCAAGTTCAACATCGCCAGTTCTCTTTATCCACTCATCATGTGCTTGTATTATGTCCAGAATATTCTGTTCTAATGGAGAGAAATCAGTTTTTAATAGTGATAAATACCCCTCTCTTATATCTTCTACTTTTCGGGGGAGATTTCGAACATCTGCTAATAATTTATCCAGTTTTGTTTCCTGAACCAGTCCCAGCTCTTCTTTTATCTGTTGTATCGTATCTAACTCGCTTGAGTAATAATCTTCCGCATATCTTTTAAAATTTTCATAAAGAGCTTTTTGGACTTCCTCTTTTCTCAACGATATTTGGGTAAACTGTTTTAACTGTTCCATCTGTTCTTTTACAAAGATTTCTGTTTCCTTGTTCAGAGACTGCATGTAGTAGTTTTCCCACTCTTCCTGTTGTCTTCTCTGCTCTTCTAAAAACTCCTGTTCTTTCCTTGTCTTTTCTTCTACAGCTCTATTAATTGCTTCTATATCAGCACTTACTACTCTGTTTATAAATTCTTTTCTTTCTCGCTCCTGCTCTTCCAGATACTGCTGTATAGAGCGGTTATAGTATTCTTCTAACAGTTTCTTATTTGTTATATATTTTGAATACTCATCTATTTTTTGTTTTAAGTCTAATTTAAAGGCTTCAAAATCCTGCCCCCGAAGTTTCAG
>JAGGZA010000140.1 GCA_021162265.1 Candidatus Aerophobota bacterium
CGTTCATAAGGATAGACCCATTGACCATGCCAGTAGAGTGTTTGCTATTGTTGGGTGGTCTTTACCAACATTCTGGTTAGGACTTATGCTACTTATGATATTTTACGGTTATTTTTCCGGACTTCTGCCTCCTGAAGCATTAGGAGTCAAGGCAAGCTTGTTTGTGAAATCAAAGGACTTTACAAGATTTACGGGAATAAATACTATAGATGCTCTTATTAACGGGAAGTTCTGGATTTTTGTTGATGCTTTGCGTCATCTCATTCTCCCGGTGATAACCCTTACCATAGTTCAGTGTGCCATGGTAATGAGGATAATGAGGTCAAGCATGCTTGAAGCCTTAGGAAAGGGATATATTTTAACTGCCCGGGCAAAGGGAGCAGATGAGAAAACCGTGGTAAAAAAGCATGCTCGTCGTAACGCCATGATTCCAGTTGTCACTGTTTCCGGTTATCTTTTTGCCATGCTTATGGGAGGAGTAGTCATAACTGAAACAATATTTAACCGCAAAGGACTTGGATGGTGGTGGGCAAGAGCAGCCGTTCAACTTGATATCCCTGCAGTGCTGGGAGCTGTACTTTTTAACGGAATTTTATTTGTGCTCACCAACTTGATAGTAGACCTCCTCTATGCTTATTTTGACCCAAGAGTGAGGTTGGGGTGATGTTAAAACTACTTGAAAAAAGGGAGAGATTAAAGAAAAGATTTGAACCAAGGATCAAAGAATTAAAATTTTCTTTCAGCAGAGTTAAGAAAAGCCCTCTCTCGATGGTGGGACTTTGTATTATTCTCTTCTTTATAGTGATTGCTCTCCTTGCGCCTATTATTGCTCCACCAAAATATCCCTATAACCCTTATAGAATACCCCGTCATGGATACAGCACAACCCCCGCTCCTCCTTCATGGGAACATCCCTTTGGAACAACAGAGGGACAATACGACATATTTTATGGTGTTATATGGGGGACAAGAACTGCATTTCGGATTGGATTTATGGTAGTGGGGAGTATCTTAATTATTGGTATACTTCTTGGAAGCATAGCAGGATACTATGGAGGTATAGTTGACGAAATAATAATGAGGGTTGTGGATACATTTATGTCTCTGCCAACTCTTATCCTGGCTATGGCTCTTGTAACAGCCCTGGGACGGAGTCTGGAGAATGTAATGATAGCCCTTATTATTGTTGGCTGGCCAGCCTATGCAAGGCTTGTAAGAGGAGAAATTCTTTCTATAAGAGAGGAAACTTATGTAGAAGCTGCAAGAGCAATAGGGGTTTCTGATTCAGGAATTATATTTAAGCATATTCTTCCAAATGCAATTTATCCTGTGCTTATAATGGGATCTCTTGATATAGGAGCTATGGTGTTAACTGCAGCTGCTTTAAGTTTTCTTGGACTGGGAGCACCGGTAGGCTATGCCGACTGGGGACAGATGATAAGTTTTGCTCGCAATTGGATAGTCGGTCCTCCTGGAAATCCCCTTGCTTACTGGCATACAGTAACAATCCCTGGTGTTTTCATTCTCTTATTTGTGCTGGGCTGGAATCTTCTGGGGGATGCCTTTAGAGATATTTTGGATCCAAAGATGAGGAGAAAATAGTTATGCCTGAAATCCTGGATGTAGAAAATTTAAAGACAAACTTCTATACCTATGAAGGAGTGGTGAAAGCACTTGAAGGAGTCAATTTTAAAATAAATAAAGGTGATACTCTTGGTCTTGTTGGTGAAACAGGGTGTGGGAAAAGTGTTACCTCTTTATCTGTTATGAAACTCATACTCCCTCCCGGTAAGATAGAGTCAGGAAAAGTGCTTTTTAATTTAAGCAAAGATTCAAAACCTCATTATATTGATCTGCTTAAGCAAAGCGAACCTTTTATGCAAACTGTGAGAGGCAATGAGATTTCCATGATTTTTCAAGAGCCAAGTTCTGCTCTTAATCCTGTTTATACAGTGGGCGAGCAAATTGCGGAAAGTTTTCTTTTGCATCAAAAAAAATATCTTCATAAAGAGGCTGCGCAAAAAATTGAAGAGGAACTTGAGGATAAAAAGACCTTTTTTCTTCGCAGAATAAATTTAACCTTTAAAAAAAGAATATGCGAAATAGCTTTAAATAAATCAAAACTTTCTTTGTTCAAGTTAATTACTCTCTTCCCCTTTTTAATAGGATATAAAAGATTAATCAAAAAGATAGCTATTGATAAATCTGTAAACCTTTTGAGAGAGATGGGAGTGCCAAATCCAGAAGGAGCGGTAAGCAGATATCCTCATGAACTTTCAGGGGGCATGCAGCAGAGGGTAGTGATTGCTATGGCTCTTGCCTGCCGCCCCAAATTATTAATTGCCGATGAACCTACTTCAAACTTGGACGTAACTATCCAGGCTCAAATTCTTGACCTTATAAGGTCTTTAAAAAAGACGATGGGAGCATCGGTACTTTTCATCTCTCATGACCTGGGAGTTGTAGCGGAGATGTGCAAATGGGTAGCAGTGATGTACGCTGGAAGTATATGCGAGTTAACCACAGTTAAGCAGCTTTTCGAGAACCCTTTGCATCCTTATACCAGGGCTTTATTAAGGTCTGTTCCTAAAAAAGATGCTAAGAGGCTTGAAAGTATTGAAGGAAGTGTTCCAAACCTGGTTAATCCTCCCTCTGGGTGCAGGTTTCACCCTCGCTGCCCTAAAGCAAGAGAAAAATGTGCGCAGATGAGACCTGAAATGGAGGAAGCTGAAGAAAACCACCTTGTAGCATGCCATTTTTACAGGGAAAGAGACTAAATGGATACAATACTTGAGACAAAAGACCTGAAAAAATATTATCCTATCCTTGGAGGAGTTTTGAGAAAGAAAATAGGTGATGTAAAGGCAGTAGATGGAGTTAATCTGGAGATAAAAAGAGGTGAGTGCCTGGGGTTGGTTGGAGAATCAGGGTGCGGTAAAACTACTCTGGGAAAAACAATTCTACGATTAACGGACCCAACAGAGGGATACATACTATTTAATGCTCCTTTTGAAAAGAGAAAAAGAATCCGGGAACTTTGTTCATCGCAAAACTCTCACTCCTCTGAGCTTAACCTTTTGAGAAGAGAATACGATCTTTCCACCTTCAGAGGTAAAAAATTAAAAGGGATAAGAAAAAAAATGCAAATAGTATTTCAGGACCCCTCATCTTCATTAAACCCAAGAATGCTAATAAAGGACATTGTGGGCGAGCCTTTAAAAATCCACAAAATGACAAAGAAGATTGATGAAAAAGTGCTTGAGCTTTTGCAGAGAGTGGGATTAACCGAGGATCATCTTTTCAGATACCCTCATGAATTTAGTGGAGGTCAGCGTCAAAGAATAGCTATAGCAAGAGCCCTGGCTACTAATCCTGACTTTCTTGTTCTGGATGAGCCCACTTCTGCTCTCGATGTTTCAGTTCAGGCACAGATCTTAAATCTACTAAAAGACCTTCAAAAGGAGTTTAACCTCACCTATCTTTTTATAACTCATCATCTTATGGTTGTGGAATACATAGCAAAGAGAATAGCAGTTATGTATCTTGGCAAAATAATAGAACTGGCTTCAACCAGAGATATCTTTTCTCAAACAAGACATCCTTATACCAGAGCATTGATCTCCGCTATTCCTGAACCTGAAGTTAAACCCAGAAAAAAACGTATAATTCTTACCGGTGATGTGCCAAGTCCAGTTAATCCTCCCTCTGGGTGCAGGTTTCACCCTCGCTGTCCTTATGCTGTTGATAAATGCAAAAAAGAAGAGCCCCTGCTGAGAGAGATAGGTAAGGAGCACTTTGTAGCCTGCCATAGGGCAGAGGAAATATAAATTTACAGGAAATGCCCGCCTTTTAATATTCACTTTTGCTGAGATTATATTGCAGCTAAACTGGTAAAAACTTCTTCTTATTATTATTCCTGGTAACTTTAATAAAA
>JAGGZA010000110.1 GCA_021162265.1 Candidatus Aerophobota bacterium
AGTTAATACAGTGATAAAAGCGGCAAGAACAGGAAAAATTGGCGATGGAAAAATATTTATCTATCCAGTTAAAGAGGCAATAAAAATACGAACTGGCGAAAAGGGAGTGGACATAATATAAAAGGTTTAAAATATCCGACATCTCCATTATTTTAAAGGAAATTTAATTTAATTTGACAATACCGCTTGCTTAAATAATATTTCTTTATAAATTAAGCAGGGAAATACTAACATGAGAAAAGTAAGAGTAGCACTATCTCAGATTAATCCTACGGTGGGAGATTTAAAAGGCAATGCAGAAAAGATTCTGCACTTTGTCGAAGAAGCAAAAAAGGTTAAGGCAGACATAGTTACATTCCCTGAGTTAAGTGTTTGTGGTTATCCACCAGAGGACCTTTTGTTAAAGAAGCGCTTTGTAAAGGATAACTTAAAAACACTGGAATTTATTGCAGGAAATATTTCAGGGATAATAGCGGTTATAGGATTTGTAGATGAGGATAAAGAGGGTAATATCTATAACTCAGCAGCTATAATTAAAGACAGAAAAATAAAAAGTGTTTACAATAAAATAGAGCTTCCTAACTATGGTGTATTTGACGAGAAAAGGTACTTTAAGCAGGGAAATAAAATTCCCGTATTTGTTGTGGGGAAAATTGCCTTTGGAGTGAGTATCTGCGAGGATATCTGGAAGAAAAATGGAGTGGCAAAAATTCAAAAGGACAGAGGAGCCAAAATTATTATAAATATTTCCTCCTCCCCCTATCATACAGGAAAGGCAAAATTAAGAGAAAAATTGTTAATGGAAAGAACAGAGGAAACAAAAGCTTATATCTGTTATAATAATCTGGTGGGAGGACAGGATGAACTTGTATTTGATGGAGCAAGCCTTATTTTAAGTCCAGAGGGGAAGGAAATAGCAAGGGGGAAGCAATTTGAAGAAGATTTAGTCATCGCTGATTTAAAAGTAAACTCTGAGAGTGAATTTAAAAGCAAAGAGTACGATTATATAATAGAACTTGGTAATTTAGAGGATATTGAGCTACCGGTTTTAAAAATAAAAAAACCAAAAAGATTAACCCCCTTAGAAGAAATTTATAAAGCGTTGACCCTGGGGACAAGAGACTATGTAAGAAAGAACGGCTTTGAGAAAGTTGTTATTGGTTTAAGCGGGGGGATAGACTCATCATTAACAGCAGTAATTGCCTGCGATGCTCTGGGAAAAGAAAATGTTGTCGGAATCTCTATGCCCTCAAGGTATTCCTCGGAGGGAACCAGAAAAGACGCTAAAATTTTAGCTCAAAATCTCGGGATCAAATTTATTGAAATCCCCATAGATAAGATATTCAATTCTTATTTAGAATCACTTAGAGAGGAATTCCAGGGACTATCTCCTGACATTACAGAAGAAAATATTCAGGCAAGAATAAGGGGAAACATCCTCATGGCTCTATCAAACAAATTTGGCTATCTTGTCCTGACCACAGGAAACAAAAGTGAGGTATCCTGTGGTTACTGCACTTTGTATGGAGATATGGCAGGTGGATTTAATGTACTGAAAGATGTATTTAAAACTCTTGTTTATAAACTTGCAAACTTCAGGAATAGAAAAGAAAAAAACAATCTGATTCCCGAATCTATTATTAAAAGACCACCAACTGCAGAATTGAGACCAGATCAAAAAGATCAGGATGCACTTCCTCCTTACTCAATCCTGGATGAAATTTTAAAAAAATACGTGGAGGAAGGTAAAAGTTATACAGAGATAGCTGCAGAAAACAAATTTGACCCTCAGCTAATAAAAAAGGTAATTAAAATGGTAGATAGAAATGAATATAAAAGAAGACAGGCTCCTCCCGGGGTAAAAATAACTCCTAAAGCATTTGGCAAAGACTGGAGATTCCCTATTACCAACAAGTATCAAGTATAAAGAACTTAAAAAAATACTCTCACAGGGATCTTATTTCCTGCCTCATAAAAACAACATAAGAAACAGCAAAACATATAAGCATTAAAGCCACAAGACCCACAAACTCTGGCCAAACTATCATAAGACTTTGACCCAGGGAAAGGGGAGTGGGCAACAAGCCACTTATCTGCGCAGGATTTATAAAACCAAATGCCCTGACAGAAGGATTAAGTACTGCAGTTGCTATCTGGTCAAACAAAGCAGCAGGAGATATACGCAAAATCATTCTTCTGATAGCCTCATTCTTAGCTACTACCTCGGGTGTGGTAACTGCGGCAACTGGAGCGATCTGGTCAGCAACTACATTGGCAATCATATAGATAAAAAAGGTGAAAAATATCCACATCATTATAGAAGTTAATGCAGATGAAGACGTTCGTCTGAATAAAATAGAAAAGAGAATTCCCAGGCTAAGCCAGAAACCTACATAGACAACACTTGCCAGATAATAAACACCTATTCTTGAAATCTCCTCAAGATTTGGAGAAAATCCCAGCGTCCATATCCCCAATCCTAAGATAATTAAAAAAATACTCACAAACATCACAGCTATGGTTGCAAGTCCTGCCAGAAACTTACCATTAATCAAAGAATCTCTAAAAACAGGTTGAGATAAAACCATACTTATGGTTCCACGAGAGCGCTCTCCACTTATAGCATCAAAACCCAGAATGAGCCCTATTAACGGTCCAAAAAAACTCACAAAAAAAGTGAAAGAGGGTAGAGAACCTGCAGAAGAGATAAAAAATCCAAGAAGAAGAAATTCACCCGGTATATGGGCAAAGCTCCCCAGATTCTGACTTGCAAGATAAGCAACAGAGATACCTGTAAGGCATATAATAATGAAAAGGATTAAGAACCTCTTGCTCCCAAAATAATCGACCATCTCCTTCCATAAAATAACTCTTATCCCTGACATTTAAATTACCTCTCCCTGAAATATCTCACATAAATTTCCTCTAATGTGTAATCCTGCGTTTTAAAAAGCAAAGGAAAACATCCCTTCTCCACAATTGCCCTGGATACCTCCAATCTCAAATCTCTATCACACCTTATATTTAAAAAGTTACCTGAAACATCAATATCTCTAACTCCTTCTATTTCCTTTATAGAGTCTAAAAGACCGGGAGTTAACTGTGATACCTGAACCTGAATTTGTGTTCCCCCTTCTCCCATAATCTTTTCTCCTACCTCATCAACTGAACCTTCAATTACTATCTTTCCCTGAGAAACTATACCTATCCGGTCACATATTCTCTGAACCTGATGAAGAAAATGAGAAGATAAAAGAATAGTTATATTCTTTTCCTCTTTCATCTTTCTTATGAGATTAAGAATTTGCTCCACTCCCTCAGGGTCTATCCCCAGTGTGGGCTCATCCAGAATCACAAGTTTTGGCTGTTTTACAAGAGTTGCTGCCATACCCAGGCGTTGAAGCATCCCTCTGGAAAATTTTCCTGCCTCCTTGTCAGCCACTTCCGAAAGCCCCACAACTGACAGAACTTCCTCCACCCTTGCAGCGGACTCTGAGGGAGGAATCCCATTTAGCTTTGTAATATAAATAAGGTTTTCCCTTGCCGTTAAATCTTCATAAAAACCAATATTTTCGGGAAGATAACCTGTTATCCTTTTAACCTCCAGAGGGTTTTTCGTGGAATTGTAACCAAAAACCTTAACCTCTCCAGAAGTTGGTTCGGTGAGTCCCAAAAGCATCAGGATGGTGGTGGTCTTCCCTGCTCCGTTGGGTCCAAGAAACCCAAATATCTCTCCCTCTTTTATCCGCAGGTCCATACCATCGACAGCCTTGACCCCATTATAAACCTTTTTAAGCTGATTGGCTTCTACTACCCATTCCATATTTACCTTCTCCCTAATTTTACAAAAATTCCAACAAGAGAGGCTATAATAACAACAACAATTCCAATTCCTACCCATCCCCATACAGTGGACCTTTTAACAGTAACTCTCAAGTCCATATCAGTCTGATCCTGTTTGCCGGCAGCTCTAACAGTAAACATATAATCACCGGGTATGGTTCTTGGGGGAGGAAGTATGGATATCTTTACCTTATCCGGTTTTCTTACCTCCTGATAAGGAGAAACAGAAGAAACCTTCTCTGGCTCAAAAGATACCTTCCACCCCTTAGGAGTATCTAAAGAAAAAAAGCTAACATCTTCTACAGGAGCAGAGCCTTCATTCCACAGATAAACATTTATATTTTCCTTTTTTCCGGCAATTGCATCAAGATTTAAACGACCGGTTTCTGTCCTCATCTTCAATTTATAAGTCCCTGTAATTATTGCCTTTAAGTCTATGGTAACTACTTTTTCCCCTGATCTTACGGCAAATTTTATAGGATACTCTCCCTTGGAGACAGTTGGGGGAGGAGTTAAGGTTAAAAGTAAATTTTCTGTTTGCTTTTCATCAACTTTTATGGAGGATATCTTCTTCTCCTCTTCCCATCTCGGACTGCAGTAAGCTGTCCATCCATAAGGAAAGTCAGCTCCAATGTCCAGAACAACAGGCTTATCTGTATTATTCTTTACCTTAATTGCAAATTTAAAGTCCTTCCCTGCGGGATTTTCCATACTTGGATAATCACTTGTAAGTTCTATTTCTTTGGAAACCTCTTCTTTTACACCTCCTTTTTGCACAAGATGAATAAGGAGAGAGGCAGAACGCTGGATTTTTCTATCCAGAGATGTTCCCTTTACAACAAACCTGTATTCACCCTCCTTTGCATTATCAGGAGGTATTGCATAAAACCTTAAGGTTACCGAATTATCAGGCTCTTTAGTTAGTAAGCCAACGCTATGAACCTGCATTTTATCCCATCTTGTTTCAAAACCTACATTCCAGTCCTTAGCTTTCTTATCGGGA
This sequence comes from Candidatus Aerophobota bacterium, assembly GCA_021162265.1. GTDB lineage: Bacteria > Aerophobota > Aerophobia > Aerophobales > B3-G15 > CBFDTW01. The sequence continues at coordinate 4,847 of JAGGZA010000110.1, forward strand.
ATAATAGAAAGAAAAACTTCTTCCTCTCTTTTACCTGTATTGATAACCATAAAATCAAGGTCTATTTTTTCTTTCCTGGCAACAGTTACGCTTGGATACTTAAAAAATAGCACAAATCCTCTTTCTGTCTGCACTGCTTTTGCTCCCTGCCAGTTTGAAAAGAGGAAACCTGATATTAACAAAACAGCTAAAACCAAAAGAATGGGTAAACTTTTTTTACTTTTCATTCCCTGCCTCCTTAAACCCTTAAATTATAATTTATTAGCTCAAATTAATTAGACAAAACTCATTATCTGTCAATCAGTGGTATGTATTTGGACTGTATTGAAAAAAAATTATAATCATAACAATTTTTTTGTAAAGTAAAATTTTTAATTGACAATCAGCTTTTTGTTTGCTAATAATATTGCACCTCTAAGGAGGAGTTAAAAATATGGTTGATGATAAAAAGATAAATTTAACAGAGAAATTAACTATAATCAAAGATAAGTTTAATCAATTAAGAGGGTTCCTTTGAGATAGAAAAAATAGAAGATGAGATTCGCAAACTGGAAAAAAAAATTTCCAATCCCCGGTTCTGGAAAGAAGAAGAGAGAATAAAAACAATACAAAAACTATATTCATTTAAAGAAAAAAGGGAGGAATGGGAAAAGACTGTATCACTGTACGAGGAGGTTTTTACACTGAAAGAATTGCTTGAAGAGGAAAAAGACCCTGAAATGGAGAAAGAGTTTAAAAAGAAGTTCTCTCTCCTTGAAAGAAAACTTAATGACCTATACATCCGTTCTCTACTTACAGACCCTGAAGACAAATCCAACGCAATTTTATCTATTCATCCCGGCGCAGGGGGTAAAGATTCCTGTGATTGGGCTCAAATCCTCTTGCGGATGTATAAAAACTGGGCTGACAGCAAGGGTTACAGGACAAGATTAGTTGACTGGGTACCGGGTGAAGAGGCAGGAATAAAAAGTGCAACTCTTCTGGTAGAAGGAAAGTTTGCCTACGGATATCTCAGGGAAGAAATTGGTATTCACCGCCTGATAAGAATCTCACCCTTTGATGCATCTCACCGCAGGCATACTTCCTTTGCCGCAGTTGATGTAATACCTGAGATAGAAGAGGAAAAAATAGATTTAAAGGAAGAAGATTTGAAAATAGAGACTTTTCGTGCCGGAGGACCGGGAGGACAGCACGTCAATGTTACAGATTCAGCAGTTAGAATCACCCATATCCCCACAGGAATTGTTGTTCAATGCCAGGACCAGAGGTCTCAGCACAAAAATAAAGCAATGGCTTTGAGAATTTTAAAATCGCGCCTTTATAACTTCAAAGAAATGGAAAAAAAGAAAGAAATGAGAAAAAGATATGAGGAGAAAGCTCGAATTGAATGGGGGTCTCAGGTAAGGTCCTACGTTTTTCATCCCTATAAAATGGTTAAGGACCACAGGACACAGCTGGAAACAACTGATGTAGAATCAATCCTTAATGGAGAAATCGACCAATTTATAATAACCTCCTTAAAACAAAGGCAAAATAAAAAAGAAGGCAGTAATGGAGGAGATAATGGATAGAATGGAGGATCGCTATATAGGAATAGGTCGTAAGGCAAGAAAAGCGTATGGATTTGATGAGGTAGCTCTTGTTCCTGGAAATGAAACAATTGATCCTCAAGATGTTGATATTACCTGGAGTATAGGAAAAAATTCTTTCAAGATACCTATATTAGCTGCAGCAATGGATGGAGTAGTTGATGTTAACTTTGCCATTGAAATGGGAAAACTCGGAGGAGTTGCTGTGCTTAATCTGGGAGGAGTCCAAACTCGCTATGACAATCCCCAGAAGGTAATTGAAGAAATAATTCATTCCTCTCCCAAAAAAGCTGTAGAGATAATCCAGAGGATCTATCGAGAACCTATAAAAAAGGAACTAATTAAAGAAAGAATATTCCAGATAAAAAAGGCAGGTGTTCCAGCAGCTGTTTCCTGTATACCTCAGCAAGCAAAGGAATTTGGACCAATTGCACAAGAAGCAGGAGCTGATATTTTCATAGTCCAGGCAACAGTAGCAACAGCAAGGTATCTTTCCTCAAAAAGAAAGCCTCTTGACTTTAAGAGTTTTTGCAAACAGATGTCTATCCCAATTATAGCTGGAAACTGTGTGACTTACAAAGCCGCCTATCAACTTATGGAAACAGGAATAGATGCTATCCTGGTAGGAGTTGGTCCTGGTGCGGCTTGTACGACAAGAGAAGTTCTGGGAGTAGGTGTGCCTCAAGTTACAGCCACTATAGATGTAGCAGCTGCCAGAGATGACTATCTGAGAAAATCCGGACGTTACATACCTATAATCACTGATGGAGGGATGAGAACAGGGGGAGATATATGCAAAGCTCTTGCTGCAGGAGCAGATGCAGTTATGATTGGTTCAGCTTTTGCTCGTGCAAAAGAGGCTCCAGGTAAAGGCTATCATTGGGGAATGGCAACTTCTGACGAGAATCTTCCTCGAGGAGCAAGAGTATGGGTTGGCACAACTGGTACCTTAAAGGAAATCCTTTACGGTCCTGCACGTCTTGATGATGGCTCTCAAAACTTAACCTGGGCTATAAAAACCAGCATGAGCTATTGTGGAGCCCGCAATATAAAACAGATGCATCAAACGGAAATAGTAATTGCTCCTGCAATTAAAAGCGAGGGAAAGTTCTTCCAGAGAATTCAGCAGGTCTCAGGGGAAAAATGAAATACCTTTTAACTAAGCAAGTTCAACCTTCCCTGATCTTAAGCAGGATGTACAGATATAGGTTTTAATTAAACTACCCTTAACTTTAATCCTCTTTCTCTGGAGGTTGGGCAGCCATCTTCTCTTGGTTCTGTGTCCGGACTTACTTACCCTGTGTCCAACAGAGGGGCCTTTGCCACATATATAACACTTACGAGCCATAAATTACTCCTTGAAGTTTTCGGATTAAAAATCTTTTAACTAATAGCATAATTTCATCAAATGACAAGTTAAAAACACAAAAACTACCAATGCAAGAAAATACAGTCAGATACTCTGAAGGGAAAAGGGTTACTCTTTTTAGTGTATAATTAGGGACGCACAATATCAGAGCAAGATATGTAGGCTCATCAATCTTTGCAGAAATTCATATAGAGGTAGCTGGAAATATAAAAGTAAAGGAAGGGCATTTTATTGCTGATGAGGTTGAGAGAAAAATAATGGAAAATATAACCCAGGTAAGAGAAGTTCTTGTTCATGTTGACCCTTATTTCCCAAAAAATAAAAATAAATCTGCGAGGAAGTAAATGGACTACCAGAAGATAACACCTAAAATCATAAGAAAAATAGAAGAGATAGTGGATAAAAAATATGTATTGACCGATACACAGGACACTCATCCTTACTCCCATGATGAAACACCCGGGTTAAATTTTCCTCCAGAAGTCGTAGTTAAGGTAAAAGATACCCATCAGGTTGCAGATCTTCTTAAACTATGCAACAAAGAAAGAATTCCTCTCACCCCTCGGGGGGGAGGAACTGGACTAACCGGGGGAGCGGTTCCTTTAATGGGAGGAATTGTTCTTACATTTGAAAAAATGAGTAAAATAAAAGATATAGATAAAGAAAACTACATAGTAGTGGTTGAACCTGGTGTTATAAATGGTAACCTTCAAAGGGAACTTGCAAAAGAAGGACTCTTTTATCCGGTAAACCCTGCCAGTATGGATAGTTGCACTATTGGAGGTAATGTTGCTGAATCATCTTCTGGAGCAAACGCAGTGAAATATGGAGGCACAAAGGAATATGTAACCGGACTTGAGGTAGTTCTTCCCTGTGGAGACTTGATTAAACCAGGAGGAAGACTTGTAAAGAATGTTACAGATTATAAATTTATTCAACTTCTGGTTGGTTCAGAAGGGACTCTTGCAGCAATAACCGAGATAACATTAAGAGTTGTCCCTTTGCCTGAAGTAAAAGTTGACCTTATAGCAGGCTTAGATAGACTCTCATCTGCTTATAATATCCTGCGAAAGATATGGGAGAGAAAAATAATACCAACCAGCATTGAATATATTGATGAGGTAGCTATTAAAACGACAAAAGATTACATCCAGGATGACCTTTCTCTACCCCAGGCTTATCACTACATTACCATAGGAATAGACGGAAAGGAAGAAGAAGTTAACAGGAATATGGAGATTTTAAGCGATATTTTTATGCAAGAGAATATACAGGATGTCCTCGTGGCTGAGGACCGCAAAGCTCAGGAAAAACTATGGAAATTCAGGCAATCTATCAGAGATGCTCTATTAAATTCGGGAACTTTAATGGTGGAGGAAGATATAGTTGTTCCCCGGAGCAGGATAATAGAATTTATGGAAAAAAGTAAAAAGGTATATCAAAAATATAATTTAAAAACAGGAGTATATGGACATCTGGGAGATGGAAATGTCCATTATAACTTTATAAAAACCTCTTCTTCAGAAAGGGAGTGGGAGCAAAGAGTGGAAAAAGCCCTGAGTGAACTTTTCAAAATAGCTATTTCTCTTGGTGGAAAGATATCCGGTGAACATGGTATTGGTGTAACAAAGAAAAAGTTCCTTCATCTTGCTTTAAATAAAGCCGAGATTGAGCTGATGAGAAGGACAAAAATAGCCTTTGACCCTAACAACATACTGAACCCTGGAAAAATATTTGACCTTTGAGGACAAAAATGGCTATCTGGAGCCAGAAAACAGCTAACATAAAAATAGACGGTTTTGTAATTCCAGCAACAGCTTCCGGATGGCATAATTGTGGAGCCTGGGTGGTATGGGTTGAGTTAAACCCTTATAAGCTGGGGAAAAAAATACCCAGAAATAGCTTTTATAACCTGCGCATAGAACTTTACTCGCCTAAGGTAAAGTTTGGTCTTTCTCCGGGAGAACTGGAAAAAATAGGAATAGAGATTGAAAAAATACTTGATACTTATACCTTTAATTTAAATAAGGCAGAACTTATAGGGAAAACTTACCGTAAGATGTTTACAGGAACTTTAATTGCTTACATAATTGCCCTCCTCACAGCTTATGGATGGTGGTTTATATGGTTCAGACAACCCTTTCATGCACTGGTGGGAATAGATAACTGGTGGAAGAACCTGCAAGCAGGAAAACTTTCAAACTATCATATAAGAGAGGTAGTAATCGGGAAAGAGCATCTTAAACAATCAGCTATAGATGAAGTTTATCGCTACTTTAAGACTCTCAAGGGAAGATATCTTGAAATATGCCAAAAATTAAGAGATTACTGTAAAACCCAGAAGTTAAAAAATCCTGCTTTTGAAAAAATTGAAAACGCTTACAGACAAATAATCCTATCGGAGATTGAAGATAGCTTTCTTGTTAAAATGGTAGCTCACACTTTTCCCCAGAAGTTAGTCCGTTTTTTTCTTGGAGATATGGTTCTCATCCCCAGGGTCCCCACGCCAAGCATTATTGTTCCTGTAAGAGATCTTGACTATGACCTCTCCTCTTTCCTGGAGGAAAAAAATGGCTAAAATAGACCTCTATCAGGTATGGCAAAAAGACGCGTATACGCTTGTCACCCACACTGACCCTCTCTTTTTCACCGATAGACTGGTAAGAAATCAGAAGATATTCAGAAGAAGAGAAACCCTGGATATTATACTTAACGTGGAAAAGATAGACAGGTCCCTGTGGGAAATAGGAAAGATATCTCCTTTTTTAAAGGTGGAGGAAGAAGGTGAAGATTTAAAAATTATCCCTCAGAAAAAATTATCCTCTCACCTTGAAAGAAATCTTTTATGTGCTTTTAGAGATACTCTATTCCAGGATGAAAGTATTGCAACCCAGCACCTTTTATACCAGGACCTTTTTCTTTACTATGGTAGATATAGATTTGGCGGATTCTATGGAATTATCTTCAGGTTATTTCCTCTTGTCTTCATAATGAGAGTGGTCAAAGGTTATCAACCCATGGTCTGGCAAATGCTTTTAGTTGACCCTTACTTTTTAAATAAGGCAAGAGAGAAAATAGTTTCCTGGTATGGTGAAATAGAAGAAGGAATAAAATATGCTTTTACCAATATAACTCTTACTCAGAAGGAAAATATAGCCCTGAGAGCTTTAAATAACATAGTAAGAGAAAACAGGGGTAAGGAAGGGTTTAATATAGCCTCTAAACTATGCGATAAATTAGGGTTGGGGTTTCTAAAGGACTTTTACTGGACAGCAACGCAAGCTACTGAAGATACAGAGTGGGATATATACAAAAAACCACCCATTCCTTTCACACTCTGGCCAAAAAAACTTGAAAATGAAATTTAAAAATTGGTTAACAAGAAAACTGGATAAAAAAATAGATAGAATAGTGAACCGTTTTAAGTTAAATCTTTCCACTTATGATAGTGGAGTAATAGACTATAGCCTGGTCAATCAGCCTGAAATCAATAGATTAAAAGAAATCCCTTATCCAGAATTCATTGAGAGAGTGGCTAAAATAGTACAGGAGAACAATCTGCCTATAAAATTTGTTCCAGTTAAAGACTTTGACAACCCTGACAGGGATTTCAAAACTCAACCTCTCGGATACAGAATATATACACTGGAACTTGGTAATCCCTCCGCCTCTAATAAAATTGTTATAGAAGGAACCTGTCACGGAGGAGAGAGAATCCATTCCATAACCTGTATCCTTGTTGCGCTATCTTTATGTAAAGAAGGTGCCTTAAGAGAAAAAATTCTCCAGAAATCTCACATTTCTATTTTACCTGCAGCTGATCCACTTGGGTGGCAGAAAAAAACAAGAGCTTATGTAAATATGAGGGGAGATGAAACAAGAAACCCTGTTGTTGTAAATATGCAGCATATAAGGAACTTATTTGGATGGAGTGATGCAAATGCCGTATTTGGAAGAAACCTGGAAGAAGCAAAAAGCCCGAGGATAAGAGCTATTGAGAAACATTTTATGGAACAATTTGGACCTCCAACCCTTTACAATTCATTGCATGAGACGGTTATGTTTGGCTCGCATCTTTTTTACGGAAATGCAGGAATAATGATCCTCATCCATCACTACTTCCCGGAGCAGGTGCGAGACATTATCTTTTCTCTGCGCTATGCCCTGACAAGAGGAGAAAAGATAGAAAAAGCCTTAAGAAAGTTCAATCCCCTTGCTGAACTAAAGTACACTGAGGAATACCTGGAATACCATCCTGCTTTTGAAAAGGCAAAATCCATAAGGAACTACATAAAGAGAATGGGAATAAGAACCTTTGAAGATAAGTTTTTTAGAGTGGAAAGGGAGTTTCCGGTTCCCGGCCCAAAGTCTGAGATAACCATAGCTGAAAGTTTACTTATAACAGGACCTCTTTACGTTAAAGCAGGCATAGTTCTTGCTCCAGATTATTACGAAAAAATGAGTGGTTGCGTGGGTCAAACGATAGAGACTTTTTCACAATCAGAGAGCGAAAGAATAATTCAGGGGGCAGCTTTCATCGATGGAAGTTTAAGGTGTGAGGTTCTCGGAGAGTACTATGAGTGATTTAACCTATACTCTTGAATACATAAAGGTTCCCCATCCCTTAAAAGAAGAGGGATACATAGTAGCAGGAGAGGATTATCAACTTCAAAAAACACTGTATAAAATCTACCCTTACTACAAGAACCCAAGATACAATCTTCCTCGCCTGGAAAGAAAAATATTTGTCAGCAGTGAAAACCAGGGAGATTTAAAAGCTCTGGAAAAAGAGATATCTTCTTACGAGAAAAATCTTATAGAGAATTTAAAAAAGAAAATATATCTGCGAATTATCAAGGTTTGGCTGCGGCTCGGAGTATCTTTTGCCGCATCCTATCTTATCTGGACATTACTCTGGAGATTCCCCTGGCTTTACTCTGCTATTGACAGCTGCTTTAGAACAGTGGGCGACTTTTTAAGCCCCTATGCAGTGGCAATAATAATCCTGGCTCCCTCCATAGCTTTCCTTTATTTCTCATTTACAGGTAAGAATTCTCTTATTAAGATGTACAGAGGATTAAAGCCCTTTGAGATTTACCATCAGTTAGGAAAGGACCACTCCTACAGATTCATCAAAGAATTGGAAAGGCTAAAGAAAAACCTTAAAAAGGAAATAGGAGAAAATAATCCTCTAATTGAAGAGCTAAAATCTCTCCAGGAAACTCTTTACAATAAAAAATGGAATATGGTCGAGGATATCCTGCGACAGATACTGGAAACTATTTCTTCTGACCCTGAATTTCCCTGGGGAGAGAAAAAAAATATAGCTGCAATGGTTGAGGATGCTCTCTATCAGTTAAGAAATAAATTTAAATTTGCCCCACTAAAAGTAATCTCTAATTTAAATGGAAACTTATCCCCCATGGAAGAAAATAAGCTTCTCTCTTTATCAAAATTTTTCTCATCCAAGGAGTTTGTCGGGCTCAGAAATAAGATAATAAAGGATTACTCTCTCCTGAGGGAAGCTAATTCCACAATGAAGCGTATAGAAATCACTCATAAGATATCCTCGCACTTCCAGAGAATGATATTCCTGTGTTCTCGTTATCATATGGGAGAGAATTTTCTTCCTTACGAGAGAGGAACAACTCTAAAAAATTTATATCATGAGTTATTTGTTAGTTTTGGTAAGGCAAGCCATTTCCTTCGCAAGAGAAAACCGGGTAATCTGGTCTCCCATAACTTTATAAAAAAACTGCAAAGAAAGGTTGAAATAACCTTTAATTTTAATAAGAAAAAGACAAATTCCTGTTTATTGGGACTTATAGCAAATCCAGCAGGAGGAATTTTAATCTCCTTCGGTATCCTAATATGTGCTGCAATGTTAACAGGATTTTACTTTTTAAGTCCCGATGAAACCTCTATTATCCATCATTATCGCTTTGGATATCAGGGTTTTTTAGGTGAAGAGATTTATGTAAAGAACTACTCCTGTGCCTGCATATTAAAATTGCAAAATTTAAAACTCTTCTGGGAACCCCCCAAGCCATTTTATTTTGTTCACACTGTGAACTCAAAAAAGATTTATTCAACTGATGTTTTTATGATTCTCAGGGAGACAGAACCCTCGGGATTGCTGGACAGGTTCTTTCACCTCTTCCGGGAGGAATGGGGAAGGGGTTACTCAGGAATAGATTTCCACTTTGCTTACAGGGTGATAAACCCGGAACTATGGGCAAAATACGATTATGATGGAAAAGGTAGAGAACGTTTATCCCGTGACCTTGAATATCACATCATGCATTATATGGAGAAAAAAAGAGTAAGCTACCAGGAAAAGCTGTACAGAGAAAATTCCGCTGAAATTAAATCTCACTTTAAAAAATGCCTTATCCAGGGAAAGGTAAAAGAATGGATAAGAAGATTTCTCTATCCCTCACCTCTTGATACCTACCGCACTGGCTCCATGTATGAGAGATACCTTGCCGGACTAAGGTGGCTTAAAGAACACCCCAGAATGAAGGGCAATCCAGAGTGGCAGAAGTTTGTGGAACATGAAATAAAGAATATAGAAAAACTCAACCAGGAGGAAAACGAGGAACTTATATACCAGCCTTTAAAAGTTAAAAAGATAATGAAAAATCCTACAATAGCAAAGCTTGAAACTTACGAAAATCTATACAGAACTATTTACTATCTGGTAGTAGAGGACCTTATTAATGATAAAATTATTGAAGAGGTAAAAAACGGGGAAAATAAAGGAGTTCCTGGCAATATAAGAAAGGAGGTAGTAGACTGGGTTCACCAGAATTCCAGGATTGAGCAACTAATTGGAATTGAAATAACAGATGTTAAACCCTTGCTCAAAAAAATAAGTGCTCTTGGCTGGCAAAATGAGCTGAGAAAAAAGCAAAATTTAATCTGAGGAAAGATGAAAGCAAAAGGATTTATATCAGCAATAGCAGGTGGAATTTTAGGAACCATTATTATTTTTGTAGGGGCAGGAATTATTGACTACCTGGTTACCTCAAGACAAACAATAGGACCGGGTGAAAGTGCCATTATAAGAGAGGTATGGAAAAAAGAAGGACCTCTTATTGGTCCATCTTCACCCCCTTATAGCGTGAGAACAGTTGAAAATAATTCTTCAAAGAGTATCATTTTCACCATTCAACCCTTTCCTTTTGGTTACGTGGAGGAGATTTTGAAAAAAGGAGAATCAAAGACATTCTCTTTTAATCTGCCTCTCTGGACAAAGGATAATGTAACCTTCAATCCTGATGATTCAAGTATCGCCAGAGTTCTCACGGTAAAGGGAAAGTTCCAGATTGAAAATATAAAGCTTTATGCTGCAAACCTTGATTATTTAAAACTCTCGTATGCAAAAGATGGAGATTTGCTTTATCCTGTAAAAAGTTTTCTTCTACAAAGAGGAATGGATATAAAATTAGAAAGCAGAAAGAGGCTCTTTTCAGAAGTTGTATACTTTGATTTTTCCGGATTTCTTTCCAGCAAAATAGACCAATGGGGAAAAAGTATTGCTCAAAAGTACACCATGCTGGCAAAATCCATCCGTGAGAAAAATATAACCTCAAAGGAAGAGAAGGAAAAATTTGTTGCCAGTTGGCTTGAAAAATACCCCTGGTATAAACTGGAACCAGAGTATGTGGAAAAATTAAGAGAAAACTCTGAGGTGCAAACCTTATTTCAAAAATACCTTGAAGCTCTCCGCTCAAATAACAAGGAACTTTCCCTCTCCTGTCTTAAAGAAATCCAGGATTTTTTCACCGCCTACATTGAAAAAAATCCTCAGGCTTACAATAAGGAAAAGTGGGAATATGTAAAGTCAATTCTTCTAAAACCGGGACAGCTTCCTCCTGAATATAAACCTGAAATGGTTTACCCTTTAGTAGAAAAGCATATTAAAGATATCAAAGAAAAATACCTGCAAAGTCAGAAAGAAAACATACTAAAAATTTATGGAGTGAAAATATCAAACCTGCAAGTAAAGATAAAAGATGATTTGACCACAAAATACCCCTATCTTTTAATGCAGAGCGAGTAAGTAACCCCCTTGCAGGCAGAGAAAAAAATACCATCCTGCTTTAACCAATAAAAAAACCAGGGTAAAAACAGCCTTTTGCCTTGACACGCTTCCTTCCTCTTTTATAATGTTTGCAATAAAAAAAGGGGACATATTAAATGAAAGCAGGACTTATCGGATGCGGGGCTATCGGGAGGGAGATAGCTTACGCTATAGATAGCCAGATCCCTCAACTTGAACTCTTTCTTGTTTACGATGTAGAGAAGAAAAAAGCTAACGAGCTGGTAAATAAACTTAAAAGAAAACCCAGAGTTGGCTCAGATATCCAGCAAGTTGTGACAGAAACAGATCTTACAATAGAAGCAGCTTCTCCAAAAATAGTGGGAGAGCTTTTAACTCTTGCAGAAAAACAGGGAAAGGACCTCATGATCATGAGCATAGGAGGAGTTTTAAACCATCTTGAACTTCTAAACAGGATAAAAAAGGAGGGAAAGTGTAAGATATTTTTTCCTTCAGGAGCAATAGCTGGAGTGGATGGGTTAAATGCAGCCCGGGAAAAGAATATTCAATCCATATCAATAACAACCTCCAAACCACCCAGAGCCCTTCTTAACGCTCCTTATATAATTCAAAACAAAATAGAACTTGAAAACATCAAAAAACCCACACTTATATTTGAGGGTAACTGTGAAGAGGCTATAAAGGCATTTCCCAGAAATATAAATGTTTCGGCTACACTTTCTCTGGCCGGGGTAGGAATGAAAAAAACAAAGGTAAAGATTATAGCTGATCCTAACATTACCAAAAATGAACATAAAATTGAGGTAAAGGGAGAATTTGGGGAAATGGAGGTTGTGGTCAGAAATGTTCCCTCCTCTATCAACCCTAAAACAAGTTACCTTGCTGCTCTTTCTGCAGTTGCTACCTTAAGAAAAATGGTAAGTCCTGTAAAAATCGGTACATAAGGGAAAAAATAATGCATACACCACTCTCTTTCTTAAACAGAAAAATCATTATAGATGCCCTGCAAGAAGATATGGTAGAAGGGGATGTTACCACGGATATATTAATTTCTCACAATCTACCCTTAAGAAAAGCAAGAATAATTGCAAACTCAGAAGGAATACTTGCTGGAATTGAGCTCACCAAAGAGGTCTTCAGGTTAATCTCAGATAAAACTGTATTTAAACAAGAATTAAAGGATGGGGATACCTTCAGGAAAAAAGATACATTACTGGAGCTGGAAACCTCTCCCTATGTTATTTTAAAAGGGGAAAGGGTAGCCCTTAATATTCTACAAAGACTTTGTGGCATTGCTACTTTAACAAGAAAGTTTGTAAATTTAGCTTCACCTTATGGCGTTAAAATCCTGGATACCAGAAAAACTACTCCCAATCTTCGTGCACTGGAAAAATATGCAGTAAGAATTGGAGGCGCATTTAACCACAGGTACAACTTAAGCAGTGGCATTTTAATAAAGGACAACCATATAAAGGTCTTAGGTGGTATAAAAAAGGCAATTGAGCTGGCAAAAAAGAACGCTCCACCTTTTTCCAGAGTGGAAGTTGAAGTAACCACCCTTGAGGAGGTAAGGGAGGCAACCGGTTTAGAGGTAGATGTTGTTATGCTTGATAATTTCAATCTTCAGGAAATAAAAGAGGCAATAAACTTAATAAGAAGCAGCTCTACAAAAACATTAATAGAAGTATCCGGTGGTATAACCCTGGAAAATATAGAAGAAATAGCCAGGTTAAAGCCGGATTTTATATCTGTGGGAAAGATAACTCATTCTGCTCCTGGACTGGATATAAGTTTAAAAATACTCTGATAAGATAAACTAACACTTCCAGGATTTTAACTTGCCATTCAACCTCATCAGAAGAAAATACGATAATACAACTTCTCATAAGTGACAGGCTACATAGTGATCCTTGCCTACCAGTTTAAGAGTGGGTTTTAAGGTCCGACATTTTTCCATAGCAAAATTGCATCGGGGGTGAAATCTACAACCAGAGGGAGGATTAATTGAGCTTGGGACTTCTCCTCGTAGCTGGACATTTTTTTTAGCTCTTGCAGGATCTGGAACAGGTATAGCAGATAGCAACGCCCTGGTATAGGGATGTCCGGGACTGGAAAAAATTTGCTCTTTCCTTCCTATTTCAACAATTTCTCCAAGATACATAATTCCTATCCAGTCCGAGATGTATTTTGCTACCGCCAGGTCATGAGTTATAAAAATATAGGTTAAATTACTTTCATCTTTCAACATGAGCATTAACTCGAGTATTTTTGCTCTCAGGGACACATCAATCATTGAAATAGGCTCATCAGCAACAACCAGCTCTGGATTTAATATCATAGCCCTTGCTATTGCCACTCTTTGTCTTTGTCCTCCACTCAACTCAAAGGGATAAGCATCATAAAACTTTTCAGCTGGTTCAAGACCCACCTTCTCCAGCATTTCCAGAACAAGTTTCTTCTTTCTTTCTCCCATAGCTACTCTGTGAATCTCAAGAGGATGTCCCACAGCCTCTCCTATCTTCATCCTGGGATTAAGTGAAGCATAAGGATTTTGAAAAATTATCTGTATCTTTTTTCTTAACTCTCTCAGCTTTTCTCCCTGCAAAAAGGTGACATCCTCTCCTTTAAAGAAAATTCTTCCATCAGTTGGTTCGATAAGGCGTACAATTAACCTTCCTGTTGTAGTTTTTCCACAACCACTCTCTCCAACCAGACCAAAAACCTCTCCTCTATTAATCTCAAAACTTATTCCATTAACAGCTTGAACATACTCTATCTTCCTGGAAAACACTCTCTCCAGAAAGCCCTTCTGCACTGGAAAATACTTTTTTAAATCCACTACTTTAAGTTCAACCATTTTTCCCATCATACTTAAAACATTTAACCATATGGTTTTTTTTAACCTGAACTAAAGGGGGCTCTTTTTGCCTGCATATATCATCAGCATATGGACAGCGCGGATAAAATCTACATCCACCGGGAGGATTAATAAGATCCGGAGGCATACCAGAAATGTAACTTAACTTCTGGTCAGATAATTCAACATTGGGTACAGAATTCAAAAGTCCTTCAGAATAAGGATGCAGATGTTCTTCAAAAAAAACTTCTGCCGGAGCAAACTCAACTATCTGACCCGCATACATAAGAGCAATTCTATCAGCAATTTCGGAAACCAGGCTTATATCATGAGAGATAAAAATCAACCCCATTCTGTATGAATCTTTCAATTTTCTCATTAAATTTAAAATTTGAAACTGGACTATCACATCAAGAGAAGAGGTAAATTCATCAGCGATAAGAAGGTCCGGGTTTAAAGCTATGGCCAGGGCTATTCCAATCCTCTGTCTCATTCCACCACTAAACTGGTGAGGGTAATCCTTGCCTCTCTCCGGGGGAATACCAACCTCATCCAACAGTAGAGCAGCTTTCTTCCTTGCCTCCTCCTTAGACATCTTCCTGTGAGTTATTAATGTTTCAACCAGATGTTCTTCTATCCTCATAAGAGGATTAAGAGAGGTCATCGGATCCTG
>JAGGZA010000076.1 GCA_021162265.1 Candidatus Aerophobota bacterium
GAAAAAGTTAAAATAAAGATGACCAATCCCTCCAATTTAAGAAAAATTACCAGGTTAAGTATTGATGAAAAACAATACGAAGGCTACTGGATAAACACAGGCGTTCCTCACCTTGTTATCTTTGTCCCTGAAATAGGAGTGGTTCCTGTAAAACAGATAGGATCAAAGATAAGATTCCATAGTTTTTTCCAGCCTGAAGGAACTAATGTAGATTTTGTTAAAGTAAGGAAAGGTGGTCTGGAAATCAGAACTTATGAAAGAGGTGTAGAGGATGAGACTCTTAGTTGCGGTACAGGAGCTGTAGCTTCAGCCCTTGTAAGTGCTATAGTTAAACATCTTGCCTCTCCGATTAAGGTGTTAACAAAAGGAGGAGAAGTCACTGTATGGTTTAGGTTGAAGGAAGAAAAATTCAGTGATGTTTTCCTTGAAGGAGAAGCAAATGCAGTTTATGAAGGATATTTAAATGGAGGTAAAAATGTTTAAAGGATGTTTTGTTGCTATTGTAACTCCCTTTAAAAACGGGGAAATAGATGAGGATAACTTTCGTGGACTTATCCGATTCCAGCTGGAAAAGGGTGTAGATGGCATAGTTCCCTGCGGAACAACAGGTGAGTCCCCAACTTTATCCTACGAGGAACACAAAAGGCTAATAAGGATAACAGTTGAAGAAGTTGGAGGAAAAGTCCCGGTAATTGCTGGAACAGGTTCCAATTCAACAAAAGAGGCAGAAGAACTTACAATTTATGCCAAGGAAGTGGGTGCCGATGGAGCACTTGTTATAACGCCTTATTATAACAAGCCAACCCAGAAAGGAATGGAAATTCACTACCGGAAACTTGCAGAGATTGGAATACCCATAATAATTTACAATGTTCCCTCTCGCACAGGGGTAAACATTCTTCCTTCCACGGTAGCAACCTTAAGCAAACTTGAAAATATTGCGGGAATAAAAGAGGCTTCAGGAAGTATGGACCAGATATCAAGTATAATTTCCTCCTGCGATCCTGATTTTGCTGTCCTTTCAGGAGACGACTCCTTAACCCTTCCTATCCTTTCTCTGGGAGGTGTGGGAGTAATATCTGTGCTTGCCAATATCTTACCCCATGAAGTAACCCAGATGGTTAAAGCCTGGCTGGAAGGAGAAACTGAAATAGCAAGGGAGCTTCACTACAGATTATTCCCCTTATTTAAAGCTATGTTTATTGAGACAAATCCCATCCCGGTAAAAACAGCAATGGCAAAACTAAAGATGATTCCAAAGGAATGGAGAATGCCAATGTGTGAGATGCAACAGGAGAATGAGGAAAAATTAGAAAAGATACTCTCAAAGCATGGATTAATTTAACTGCATAAAGATAAAAAATACATCAGGAGAGAAGATTGGTAAAGATACTTACTATTTCTACTCACTCCAGGGTTGAATTTATAGATATAACCGGGGATATAGAAAGAGTGGCAAAAGAACTCGGGGTTAAAAGTGGTATATGCTGGATGTTTGTCCCGCATACAACGGCAGGTATCACAATAAACGAAGGAGCTGATCCGAGTGTCCAGAGCGACATAATAAACCAGCTTGATAAAATTGTTCCACTTCACGGCGACTATCATCATCTGGAGGGAAATTCAGCAGCTCATATTAAAGCTTCCCTCATAGGTTGCTCTGACTTAGTTTTTATTGAGGATGGAAGGCTCAAGCTTGGAACCTGGCAATCTATTTATTTTTGTGAATTTGACGGTCCAAGAACAAGAAGACTTATGGTTAAGATAACCCAGCAATGATAGCGGTCTATATAGGACTTGGCACAAACTGGGGTAATCGTCTCCAGAATATTAGAAGAGCTGTGGAAAAACTGAGAGAGGTTATGATTGTGGAAAAAATATCCTCTCTTTACCTTACTCAACCTGTAGAAATAAAGGGGGGATGGTTTGTAAATTGTGTAGCAATGGCTAAAACAGAAAAACAGCCCCTCAGTGTTTTAAAGAATCTCTTGCAAATAGAGGAGGAAATGGGAAGAATCAGAGGTGAGAAGGAGAAAAGGACAATTGACCTTGACCTTTTGTTTTATGGAGAAAAAATAATCCAGGAAAAAGAATTAATCGTTCCTCATCCCCGAGCACATCAACGCAGATTCGTTCTTGTGCCTATGGTGGAGATAAATCCTCAATTCAGGCATCCCCTTTTTGGAAAGAGTATGCAACAGTTACTTAAGGAGTTAAAAGACTCATTTGAGGTGGAAAAAATTGGAAACTATCCCGGCGGTAAAAATACAAAATCTGGGTAAAATCTACAGGGGCTACAGGGGCTTTTTAAAAAGGAGAAAAGTTTTAGCTCTTAAAAATCTAACCCTTGCCATAAAAAAGGGAGAAATTTTTGGAATGCTGGGTCTTAATGCGGCAGGAAAAACTACCTTACTTAAAATACTTCTGGGTTTTGTACGTCCTACCTGGGGAAAATTTGAAATAATGGGCAAAAACAAAATCAATTCAGAATTAAAAAGGAAGTTAGGATACCTCCCGGAAGAACCAAAACTCTACGAGTTTTTTAACGCAGAAGAATTTCTTCTTTTCTGTAGCAAACTCTTCGGGTTAAACAGGCACGAAAGAATATCCAGAATAAATCATCTTCTTGAGATCTTACAGATAAAGCAGGTTGCAAAAACAAGAATAGCAGAACTCTCTAAAGGAACAAACCAGCGTCTTGCCATAGCCTCCTGCTTAATTAATGACCCGGAGATTATCTTTCTTGACGAACCTTTAAGCGGTCTTGACCCGGTAGGGAGAAAAACAGTGAAGGAGGTAATTCTCAACTTAAAAAAAGGGGGGAAAACAGTCTTCTTTTCTTCTCATATTTTAACAGAGGTTGAACAGATATGTGACAGAATTGGTATCCTCCACCAGGGAGAACTTTTATGTGTGGAGGAGATAGAATCTGTTACTCAGGGTTTTTCCTCTCTTGAGGACTTTTTTCTTCACACAATAGAAGAAAAATCCTGAGGATTATTCTTTGCTGGGATATCTAAAGAGCAGCAAGTTGACATCTGAAGTTTTTCAAATATAATTTGAAAATTAGTTTATGAGGGAGGACCTGGATAAGGAAAAACTACCTCATAGCCTGTTTCCTTCCCCCTGGATCAACTCCGGTAAACATTTCCCTGTTGCAGGCTTAAAATAAAAATTAAAAAGAGGTAAGTTGTGAGAAGTATGACAGGCTACGGTGAGAGCCTGATTAGTGAAGAGGGAACAGAGGTTTTTGTGCAGATAAAAACACTGAATCATCGATTTCTTCAGGTAAGTATCGTCTATCCGGAGGATATTCCCTGGAGATTGGAAAACAAAATAGAAGAAAAGATAAGAGAAAAGATCTATCGGGGGAAGGTACTTGTAAATCTGCAGGTAACAGGAAAAAACCCTCATTTTACACAGATAGAACCAGACTTTGAACTTGCCGCCCTTTATTTTAATGCTCTAAAGGAAATTAAAGAAAAACTTGATCTTAAGGAACAAATAAGATTATCGCACCTTTTAGGTATGCCCGGAGTGGTAAGAGTTGAAAAAAATAAATGGGAGAGACTGGAACAGTTACTTCTTCGAGCAGTGGAACAAGCATTGGAACAGGTAATACAGAGCAGAAAGAGTGAAGGAGAGAAACACCTAAAGGAGGTAGTTAAATATACAAAAAAAATAAAATCATCCATAAATTACATTAAAAAAGAAGCGCCTTCCATGCAGAGAAACTACAGGGAAAAAATTCAGGAAGAACTTAAAAAAGCTTGTTCGGAAGACTCATCTGTTTTCCCCTCTCCCAATCACATTAATTCAAAGCTGGCTTTAATGATAACAAAAGGCGATATAACTGAAGAAATAGTTCGCTTTAACTCTCATCTTTCTCAATTAAATAGAAGTTTAAACCAACAAAAAGCTATAGGGAAAAAGTTAGCATTTATTCTTCAAGAACTGCAAAGAGAAGCTAACACTATAGGTGCTAAATCCTTATCTTACAGCATCTCTAATGAGGTAGTCAAGATAAAGGATAACATAGAAAAAATTAGAGAACAAATTAACAATATCGAATAAAAGAGGTCCACCTTGTTAAAAGAGGCAAAAGGATTAATTTTAGTGCTCTCAGCTCCAGCAGGTGCAGGAAAAACAACTCTGTGTAAAAGACTCCTGCAGACCTCGCCTACTTTTATAAGCTCTGTCTCTTTTACTACTCGTTCTCCTCGAAAACAGGAAATTGAAGGGGTTGATTATTACTTTGTTTCCCGGGAAGATTTTGAAAAGTTAATTAAAAAGAATGCTTTTGTGGAATGGGCTGAAGTTCATGGACATCTATATGGAACATCAAAAAAGTTCCTGGAAGAAAATATAAAGGCAGGAAAGGATGTTATTCTGGAGGTAGATGTAAAGGGAGGAACTAAAATAAAGGAAAAATATCCTCAAGCGATACTTATCTTTATTCTTCCACCCTCCTGGCAGGAGCTGGAAAAACGACTTCACAAAAGAGCTACTGAAGATGAAAAGAGTATAAAGGAAAGGCTTTCTACTGCAAAACAGGAGATAAAATATCTTCCTTACTATGATTATTTTCTGGTTAACGATGATATCAATGCCACTACTAAAAGACTCCTTTTAATAATAGAAGCAGAACGTTACAAGATAAATAGAGTCCCGGAAAAAGAAATTAACAGAGTAATAAAAAATATATAAAATATAAAAAAGGAGGATAGCCCTGAATACTTATTTTGTTAATGAGCTTCTTAAAAAAACAGGGGCTAAAGATAAATTTACTCTTGCCCGGCTTGCTATCCAGAGAGCAAAACAGTTAATTAAAGAAAAAGAAAAAAGAACTTTACTTGATTCCGAGAAAATAACCACTTATATCCTGAGAGAAATGCAGGAAGGAAAGATAAGAGCACAGGAGCTTGAGGCAAAAGAAAATAAAGAAGACAGTTTGTAGTAGTTTTATATATCC
>JAGGZA010000061.1 GCA_021162265.1 Candidatus Aerophobota bacterium
ATGATGAGTACTTTTACCGGACCTATATGGGAGGAGCAGCAGTGGGGGCTTATTACCTTTTAAAAGAAATGAGCCCGGGAATTGATCCCTTTGCTCCGGAAAATGTTATTGTTTTTGCTGCCAGTATACTGACAGGAACTCCCTGTCCGGGATTTTCCAGACATGCGATAATCACTAAATCCCCATTAACCGGAGCTATAGCAGACTCCCAGGCTGGAGGATTCTGGGGTCCTGAGTTAAAGTTTGCAGGTTTTGATGCTATTGTAGTTAAAGGGAAAGCAAGCGAGCCTGTATATCTCTGGATTAATGATGGAAAGGTAGAAATAAGGTCAGCTTCACACCTCTGGGGGAAAACAACCGGGGAGACTCAAAATTCTATCAGAGAGGAACTCGGGGATAATAAGATAAGAGTTCTGACTATAGGACCAGCCGGGGAGAAATTGGTAAGATTTGCCTGTGTGGTGAATGAGTGCAAACATGCCAATGGTCGTCTGGGAATGGGAGCTGTAATGGGATCAAAAAATCTTAAAGCTATTGCTGTAAGGGGACACAGGAAAATAGAGATAAAGGATAAAGAAACGGTAATAAGGTGGGCCAAGTGGTTTAGTAATAATTTTATGAATAACCCTTCCAATGCAGGATTACATGAGCTTGGAACCGGGGAGATTCTCCTCGGAATGAATGCCGATGGGCAGCTTCCCACACGTAATTTTCAAACCGGTTTTTTTGAAGAAGCTGAGAAAATATCTGCCGAGACTATGCATTCTACTATATTTGTTAAGGGTGAGGGTTGTTATGCTTGCCCGGTTAAGTGCAAAAGAGTTGTGAAGGCAGAAAGTCCTTACAAAATTGACCCTTTTTATGGAGGACCAGAATACGAGACTTTAGCTTCATTAGGTTCTAACTGTGGTGTAAGTGATATAGTTGCTGTGGCTAAAGGTGGTGAGATTTGTAATAAGTTTGGACTTGATAGTATCTCTACCGGTTCAACCATAGCTTTTGCAATGGAGTGTTATGAGAATGGAATTATTACAAAAGAAGATACCGGAGGGATAGAGCTTACATTTGGTAATGCAGATGCAATGGTTAAGGTGGCTGAGTTAATTGCCAGGAGAGAAGGGATTGGTGACATTCTGGCTGAAGGAACTAAAAGAGCTGCTGAGAGGTTTGGCAAAGGAGCTGAAAAATTTGCCATTCAGGTAAAGGGAGAAGAAATGCCGATGCACGATGGCAGAGTTAAGGGAATGGTTGGTTTCGGATATGTAGTTTCGCCTATTGGTTCCGACCACGTAGTAGTAGAGCATGACACTGACTTTGATTTTAACGCTCCTGATATATTTGTGGAGCAAATGAAGTCACTCGGTCTTTTAAAAAGATGCAAGACAAGTGGTATGGATTATCAAAAACTAAGGATGTTCAGATATCTTCAGTTTCATTTTAGTTTTATGGATTCTCTCTGTCTTTGTGTTCTTGCCTTTGCTCCGGTTCGTACCTTCAAGATGGCTCATCTTGTAGATATAGCTTCTGCAGTTACCGGGTGGGAACTTAGTCTCTGGGAGATAATGAAGGTGGGGGAGAGAAGAGTGAATATGTTTAGAGCTTTTAATGCAAGGGAAGGATTTACTCCTGAGGATGATTGGTTGCCAGATAGGATTTTTGAAGAAATTAAGAGTGGTCCTCGTAAAGGAGCACGATGCGATAGGGATAACTTAAAAACAATGCGCACCCTCTATTACCAGATGATGAATTGGGACCCTGAGACTGGAATTCCTACCAGAGGCAAACTTGTGGACCTTGATCTTGCCTGGGTTATAGATGAATTAGAAAAGGCAGGAAAATTTTGCCGGTGAGCTTCTCTGAATTATATCTTTTCCTGTCTAAAGGACAAACTCATCTCTTGCCAGAAGGAACTTCATGCTCTGTCAGAGGATGTAAGAATTCTATCTTAGAGGCAGTTTATAATGCTTTCTCCAACCTTATGCTTAAAAGCAGACAGAGGACTAACCAGATTCCAGGGGTAGCTGAGAGCAGTTTAAAGGATCATCAGGAGATTTTCCTGGCTGTTAAATCAGGTAACGCAAAACAGGCTTATCGTTATATGTTAATTCATATGAATAAGACAGAGAGAAATATGAAGAGGATATTTGGAGAAAACTCTTTAGAAAGGTAAAATAACTTGAGTTAGGAGGGAGAAGAAAAGGAGGTGAGAATAACAGAAAGAAAGTAGAAAAGATTTTCAAAGGGGGTAAAAATGCATAAAACCCTTAAAGGTAGAAAGGGAAAAATATTGGGTATGATTGTGGTGTTTTTAGCCTGTTTATTTGTTTTATCAGGGGGTTTTGCTTTTGCTGAGAAATACCCTTTCTCAGGAGAAACCATTACCCTGGCTGTTCATGGTGAGCCAAAGTCTGCAGCTATTTACATGATTCAAAAAGATTTTGAGAAAAAGTACGGAGTCAAGTTAAACGTAGTGGAAATTGCCCCTGAAGCTCTTTATGAGAAGGAAATGATTGAACTTGCAGCAGGTGGAAGTGCTTATGATGTTGTTCAGTTTAACGCTTTTTCTATTGCAGATTATGCTCCCCACCTAACACCCCTTAAGCCACTTGCTGAGAAATGGGGACTTGATTTTCATCTAAATGATATACTTCCTGCTTTCCGGAAACTTTATCTTAACTGGAAAGATGTCTGGTATGGTGTGTGTTCTGACGGAGATGTTCATATATTCTATTACAGGAAAGACATTTTTAATAATCCCGTTTATAAACAGATGTTTTATGCAAAATATGGATATGAGCTTGCTCCACCCCGGACCTGGGATGAGTATCTTGATGTTGCAGAGTTCTTTAATGGGTGGGATTGGGATAACGATGGACAAAAGGAGTATGGATGTGCTGAATATTTAAAAAGAGGAAGGATGTACTGGTGGTTCCTGGACAGATTTGCTGATTATGGAGGTAACTACTTTGATGAGAAGATGAATCCGCTTATAAATACCAAGCCTGGAATAAAAGCACTTAAGAATATGATTGAGGCTATAAAATACGAACCTCCTGGAGCTCTTAATTACTCTTATATGGAAATCAGGACTGCTTATGTGAAGGGTGATGTAGCCATGTGCAAGCAGTGGACCTGCGTGGGAAGAGCAGCAGAGGATCCCAATGAGTCAAAGATACTGAATAAGACAGGGTATACAGTAGTTCCCGGTGCTTATATTGGGGGGAGGTTAAATCACAAGTCCATTTTAGCTGCAGGATACACCATGGCTATACCTAAGTATTCCAAGCATAAAGATGCTGCAGTACATTTTCTCCATTACTTTACTGATGTAAAAACAGGTCTTCCTATTGTAGTTAAAAATACCACAGTTGACCCTTACAGAGTTTCCCAGTTTAAAGCTATAGATGCTTTCAGGAAAGAGTATCCTAACTGGAAAGATGTTGACAAGTATCTTAATGATATACTGGTAGCGCTAAAAACTCCCTGGCCTGATCTGTGCATTCCTGGTGCTGCCGAGTATATGGATGTTCTGGATTATGAGTTGTGTCAGGCTGTAGCAGGTCAAAAACCCCCTCAAAAAGCTCTTGACGACGCAGCAGCGAAGTGGGTAGAGATAACCAATAGATTAGGGAAAGAAAAACAGCTTGCAGAATGGAAAGCTCAACTTAAAGCTATGAAGGATCTGGGTGCTCTTTAGCGAATAAATGCTGCCCTGGAGGGATTGCTTTCCCTCCAGGGCATTTTGTTGTTTTGATTAAAATAGGTTGAGTTATGATAAATATTGAGAGGAAAAAGCTGGCAAGGTATTCTTTTATTTTGCCTGTTGTTGTAATATTGCTTACAATAACCATTTTCCCTTTGCTTTATTCCTTAATCATAAGTTTTTTTAACTTCAGGCTTATTTCTATAGGTGGTCCTACATTTGCTGGAATTAGCAACTATGCAGAAATTATTTTTCGAGATGAGAGATTCTGGGGTTCGCTTTATAACACTTTTTCCATTGCTATTCCTGCCTTAGTGATGGA
>JAGGZA010000077.1 GCA_021162265.1 Candidatus Aerophobota bacterium
ATATCCTTTATGTAGGTATCATCTATGCCTACTCTGCGGGCTAAAAGTTTTGTATATCTTGCAACCCTTTCGCAGTGACGTTCAGTTCCATGTTCCCTTGCCTCAAGGGCGGTAGTCAGGGCACGAAGATTAAGTTCGTAGGCTCTCTTTAATTCACTCTGCGTCCTCTTTATCTCGGTTATATCCTGTCCCTGAAAAATTATCGCTTCAAGTTCTCCTTCATCATAGATGCAAGCGCTGTTCCACAAAATAATCCTGATCTCACCTTTTTTAGTCAAAAGAGGAGTTTCAATTAACTTTAAATTCTCACCACTAAGCATCCTCTTTCTAAGTTCCTCTGCCTTTCGCATTTTGTCCTCGGGTAAAAGCATCTTGATATTCTTTCCTATGATTTCCTGTGGTTTATATCCGAGTAAATCTTCAGAGGCTTGATTGAACAAAACAACTTTTCCCTCTGCATCGGTTACAATAATAGGAGAGTTAGCATAGGTTATAAGTTTATTAAGATAATCTCTTGTTCTCTCAAGTTCCTGTTGAGCTTTTTTCATCTCGGTAATATCATTTATTACAGCTATAGTTTTCCCTATCCTGGGAATAAGGTTAGCATATACCTGGATATATCTTATTGTTCCCCTTTTAGTAAGAAGTTTAACCTCATAAACACTGGGAGGTGGAGGAAGAGTTTTGTCTCTTCTTGCCCGATGATATCCTAAAACTCTTTCTTTCTCACTATCAGGTAAAAAATCACCAAGCTTCATCTTACCCAGAATTTTTTCTCTTGGATATCCGCTTAACTCTTCAACCTTTTTATTCGCAAGGGATATAGTTGTATCCTCTTCTATAACTATCACTGTTTGGGCTTGATTTTCAAAAAGAGCTTTGTAATAAGCTTCTGATTCGGCTATTTTTTTCTCTCTTTTTGAGGAAAGAAAAAGATAAACCACAAGACAAACTAAAGCCAAGAGCAGGCTAATATCCAACATCATTTATTTTCCCTGGTAAAATTTATAACTTGCAATATAATTTGTAATCTATTTTTTCTCCTGCCTGCTTAAATTTAATTATACAAAAATAGCAATCTTAATGGTTTTGTCAAAGAGACTATCCTATCTGTATGATGGTATTGACTTTAACTGGATAATGATTATATTAATACCAGATCAGTTCAACGGGCGGGAATAGCTCAGTGGTAGAGCACCACCTTGCCAAGGTGGGGGTCGCGGGTTCAAGTCCCGTTTCCCGCTCCAGAATTATATGTGGTTATATTTCCAGGTACCAGCCTTATTTTAAACTGTCTTTTTTTAATAATATCAGACAGGACTCCCTGCAAATTATGCAATATTGCCATCAAGACAAAAATTTTGTATAATTTTATCCAATACTCAGCCAATAAAAAACAACAAAAAGTGCGAGGGTGGCGGAATCGGTAGACGCGCTAGACTTAGGATCTAGCGAGGTAAACCTCGTGCGGGTTCGAGTCCCGCCTCTCGCACCACACAAGAGGAGAAAATGCAAATAAAAACAGAAAAAAAAGAGAACTCCCAGATAACATTTGAGATACAGATACCAAAAGACACTGTAAACCAATTATTTTCTAAAGCTTTCAAGAAAATAGTAAAGGATGTGCAAATACCGGGATTCAGAAAGGGGAGAATTCCAAGAAAAATATTTGAACAAAGATACGGAAAGGACTCTATTAAAGAAGAAGCTGTAAAACAACTTTATACCATCCTCTACGATAAGATTCTAAAAGAAGAAAAAATAACACCTCTAACTTACCCCAGAATGGAAGTGGTAAAGCTCCTGGAAGAAGAAGAGGGAATCGTGAAAATGGAAGTTGCTATAAAACCACAGGTGAAACTTGGAAATTATAAGGGGGTTAAGGTAAAAAGTGCTAAAGTAAAGGTAGAAGAAAAAGAGGTGGAAGAACAACTTGAAAGACTCCAAAAAGCTAATGCAGAGTATCCTCCCCTTTTAGAAAACCGTCCAACTCA
Organism: Candidatus Aerophobota bacterium; assembly: GCA_021162265.1. GTDB lineage: Bacteria > Aerophobota > Aerophobia > Aerophobales > B3-G15 > CBFDTW01. The sequence goes on from JAGGZA010000077.1 coordinate 1,995, forward strand.
GGAAGGAGACTGGCTTTCTCTGGAGATGCGTCCTGCAGTACAGGCACCTTCCCCTCTGCAAAAAAATGCAGAGAACCTATGGTATAAATTAGGCTCCGACCAGCTCCCTCCTTCTTTTCACAGGGAACTCTTGGGTGCTAAAATAGGAGACGAAAAGCTTATAGAAACCATAATTCCCCCTGACCATCCCCAAAAAGAAATTGCAGGAAGGAAGATAAGTCTTAATGTAAAAGTGAAAGAAATAAGAAAGGAAAAACTGCCTGAGTTAAATGATGATTTTGCCAGAAAGTTAAATTTTGAAAGTATGCAGTCCCTGAAAGATGGAATAAGAAAGGAGCTTAAAAATATCAAAGAAAAAAAGGAAAGGGAAAGAATTGAAGCAGAAATAGTAGAAAAAGTAGTAAAAAATTCTACAGTTGAGATACCACCCCTCCTGATAGAGGAGGGAGTGGAAGAAAAAATAAGGTCCTTTAAAGAAGAGCTAAAAAAGAAGAGATTGGATGTAGCATCTTATCTTAAACAACAGAATATGAGTGAAGAGGAATTAAATAAACTATTTAAAAAGCAGGTAGAGATTGAATTAAAAACTCTTTTTGTTCTTGATAAAATAGCCCAGGAGGAAAAAATAGAGGTCACGGAGGAAGAGATAGATAAAAGACTGGCGCTATTGGTGCAGGGAGAGGATAAACAAATCAGGGTTAAAAAATTGAAAGAAGAACTTGCCAGAAGGGGAAGACTTGGAGAATTTGTTCAGAGAATAAGAAATGAAAAAACCATCGATTTTTTATATGAAAAGGCAGAGATTTCCGGAAAAATCCTGTCTTCTTCAAAATAAGGAGGATAATAAATGGCTCTTATTCCTATTGTCGTGGAAAAAACAGCTCGAGGAGAAAGAGCTTATGATATATATTCCCGTCTCTTAAAGGACAGGATAATATTTATAGGCTCACTTATTGATGATACAGTAGCCAACACAGTCATAGCACAAATGCTGTTCCTGGAGGTACAGGACCCGAAAAAAGATATACACCTTTATATAAACTCACCTGGAGGTATCGTAACAGCTGGTCTTGCTATATACGATACAATGCAATACGTAAAACCTGACGTCTCTACCATCTGTATAGGACAGGCTGCATCAGCTGCTGCTTTATTACTTGCTGCAGGGACAAAGGGCAAAAGGTTTGCCCTCCCTAATGCTAACATTCTCATCCACCAACCTATGGGAGGTGCAAGTGGACAGGCAACAGACATCGGGATACAGGCAAGGCAAATTCTAAGGCTGAAGGATAGGATAAATGAAATCCTCGTAAAACACACAGGACAAACAAAGAAAAAAATAGAAAAGGATACGGATAGAGATTTCTATATGACTGCCCAGGAAGCCAAAGAGTATGGGATTATAGATGAGGTAATAGAAAGGAGAAAATAACCATAAAAATGAAGAGAAAGGACAGTTTGATACCTCATTGTTCCTTTTGTGGAAGAAGTCAACTTGAAGTAGGGAAACTAATCTCTGGTATAGATGCATATATATGTGATAGATGTATCTCTTATTGCAACCAGATTCTTCAAAAAGAAAGGGAAAAACCAGACCCACTAATTGCTCAACTTGATATAAAGGGACTACCCAAGCCAAAACAAATTAAAGAAAAATTGGACGAATGGGTAATTGGTCAGGAAAGAGCAAAAAAAGTACTCTCAGTAGCTGTATATAACCATTATAAACGCATCTTATCTAACACAAAAGAAAAAGATGTTGAACTGGAAAAAAGTAACATTCTCCTTATAGGCCCCACAGGATCAGGTAAAACACTGCTCGCTCGCACTCTGGCAAGAATATTAAACCTGCCCCTGGTAATCGCCTCAGCCACAAATGTTACAGAAGCAGGATATGTCGGTGAGGATGTTGAAACTATACTTCTTCGCCTCCTGCAAAAGACAGATTTTAACATTCCCCTTGCCTCAAAAGGCATTGTTTACATAGATGAGATTGATAAAATCGCCAAAAAAAGTGGAGCAAATCCCTCAATCACAAGAGATGTCTCTGGAGAAGGTGTTCAGCAAGCTCTGTTAAAAATACTTGAAGGTACTATTGCCAATATACCTCCTCAGGGTGGCAGAAAACATCCCCATCAACAGTTTATTCAACTTGATACCTCTAACATCCTCTTCATATGCGGGGGAGCATTTCCTGGACTGGAGGAGATAGTACAGGATAGAATTGGGAAAAAAGCAGTGGGTTTCTCTTCACCCAGGGAACAGGAAAAGAAAAATGTTCTCACTTATCTTCATCCCGATGACCTAATAGAGTACGGTTTTATACCAGAGTTTGTGGGAAGACTTCCAGTGGTAACCTCTCTTGAAGAGCTAAATCACTCACAATTAAAACAAATTCTACTTCAACCTAAAAATGCTATAGTAAAACAGTATCAGAAACTGTTTGAAATGGAGGGAATAAAGCTCACCTTTACCGAAGAAGCTATAGAAGAGATAAGTAGATTAAGTCTTGAAAGAGAGATAGGGGCAAGAGGTCTCAGGTCTATTGTAGAAGATATTATGCTGGAGGTAATGTACGACCTGCCCTCCAGAAAAAATGTGAGAGAATGCATAATTGATGGGGATGTTGTAAGGGGAAAGAAAAAACCTATAACTATAACCGAGCAAATGACCGCCTGACCCGGAGAAAGGAGCAAATTATGAAAAAAGGGGAAATTGTCAAAATTTCCGGTCCTCTTGTTGTGGCAAGAGGAATCCCGGGAGCCAGGATGTTTGATGTTGTGAGAGTGGGCAAAGAAAGATTAATTGGAGAAATCTTAGAGATAAGAAGCGATTTATCATCTATTCAGGTTTACGAAGATACAAGTGGACTAAAACCCGGTGAACCTGTAGAATCCTTATACTACCCTCTATCTGTGGAACTTGCTCCCGGACTTTTAGGTAACATTTACGATGGAATTCAGAGACCCCTTGATATAATCCGGGCAAAAGAAGGAGAATTTATAACAAGAGGAGTTGAAGTAGAAGCTATAGATAGAACTAAGGAGTGGGATTTCAAACCAGAGGTAAAAGAAGGAGATATAATTGAAGAGGGAGATATTCTTGGAACTGTGCAGGAAACAGAAATTATTGAACACAGAATTCTTGTTCCTGTGGGAGTTAAGGGTAAGGTAAAAAAAATCCATTCCGGAAAAGCTAAAGTTGAGGATGTTATTGCAGTGGTTGAAACTGACAGAGAAGGAGAAAAAGAGATAAGAATGCTCCAGCGCTGGCCTGTGAGAAAAATGAGACCTTATAGAGAACAACTTGAATCAGAAGAACCCCTGATTACCGGTCAGAGGGTTATAGATACTTTTTTCCCTATTGCCAAGGGTGGTACTGCCTGCATCCCCGGTCCCTTCGGGAGCGGGAAAACAGTTATCCAACACCAGCTCTCCAAATGGGCAGATGCTGAGATTATAGTATTTGTGGGATGCGGAGAAAGAGGAAATGAGATGACAGATGTCCTCAGGGAGTTTCCTCAATTAAAAGACCCCCGGACAGGAAAACCTTTAATGCAAAGAACCATTTTAATTGCGAATACCTCCAACATGCCAGTTGCTGCAAGAGAGGCTTCTATTTACACTGGAATTACCCTCGCTGAGTATTACAGGGATATGGGATATAATGTTGCTCTTATGGCTGATTCAACCTCTCGTTGGGCAGAAGCTCTTCGTGAAATGTCGGGAAGACTTGAAGAAATGCCAGGAGAAGAAGGATATCCTGCTTACCTTCCATCTCGCCTGGCAGAGTTTTACGAAAGAGCTGGCAGAGTAATTACTCTGGGAAAAGATAAAAGAGTAGCTTCTATTTCGGCTATTGGCGCAGTTTCACCTCCCGGAGGAGACCTCTCAGAACCTGTAACTCAGGCAACCTTGCGGACAGTCAGGGTATTCTGGGCTCTGGTAGCAGAGCTTGCTTATCAGCGTCACTTTCCTGCCATCCACTGGCTGCGCAGTTATTCCCTTTATCTTGACGACTTAAAAAACTACTTTACTAAAAAGATAGCCCCGGACTGGATGGAATTAAGAGAAAAAGCTATGGCTCTCTTACAAAAAGAAGATGAACTTCAGGAAACGGTAAGGCTTGTTGGAATTGATGTCTTATCACCCCGGGACAGGATAGCTCTTGAAGCAGCTCGTTCTATAAGGGAGGACTTCCTTCAGCAATTTGCTTTTCATGAAGTTGACACCTATTCCCCTCTAAAAAAACAGTACCTTATGTTAAGGCTTGTACTTGACTATTATGACCTCTGCATAGAGGCTCTAAAGAAAGGCACCTCTCTTGAGAGGCTAATCAATCTTCCTGTTAGAGAAGAAATTGCAAGAGCTAAATATATTCCTAACGAGCAAGCAGAAGAAAGGATAGAGAAATTGCGCGAGAAGTTAAAAGAGCAGATAATGGGAAAGGGAGAAGAAAAAACACAGGAAAAACAAGAGGTAAAAATTTAAAAAGAGGAATAAATAATGGGAAAGGAATATACAAAAATAAAGGAATTAACAGGCCCTCTTATGCTGATAGAAAATGTTACAGATGTTGCTTTTGAGGAGCTTGTGGAAATAGAGCTCCCGGATGGGCAGAGAAGGAGGGGAAGAGTTCTGGAGGTTACCTCAGATGCTGCTCTTGTTCAATTGTTTGAACGGGCAACAGAACTCGGCATGAGAAACCTCAAGGTTAAGTTCCTGGGTAAAGGAATACAGCTTGGCGTATCCGAGGATATAGTGGGAAGGATATTTGATGGATGGGGAAGACCAAGAGATGGAGGAGCAGATATAATCCCGGAAAAAAGGCTTGACATAGGAGGAAAACCTATAAACCCCGATGCAAGAGCCTATCCAGAAGAATTTATCCAGACAGGAATATCCGCTATTGATGGTCTTAATACTTTATCAAGAGGACAAAAGCTTCCTATATTCTCTGGAGCCGGGCTTCCTCACACACAGGTTGCTGCACAAATAGCAAGACAGGCAAAAGTTTTAGGAAAGGAAGAAGAGTTTGCTGTTGTTTTTGCTGCAATGGGTATAACCTTTGAAGAGGGAAATTTTTTTGTGCAGGATTTTGAAAAGTCAGGAGCAATAGAAAGAGCGGTGCTTTTCCTGAATTTAGCTGATGACCCTGTAATAGAACGAATAGCTACTCCAAGAATGGCTCTTACCTGTGCTGAGTATCTTGCCTTTGAAAAGGGAATGCATATTCTTGTCATATTAATTGATATGACAAACTATGCAGAAGCCCTGAGAGAACTCTCAGCAGCAAGAAGAGAAGTCCCGGGAAGAAGAGGTTACCCCGGTTACCTTTACACCGATCTTGCAACAATCTATGAAAGAGCAGGGAGGATAAAGGGGAAAAAGGGTTCTATAACCTTAATTCCTATATTAACCATGCCTGATGATGATAAAACTCATCCTATTCCTGACCTGACAGGATACATTACCGAAGGACAGATAATACTTCAAAGAGACCTGCATCAAAAAGGAATTTACCCTCCCATAAATGTTCTTCCATCTCTGTCTCGACTTATGGATGAGGCCGTGGGGAAAGGGAAAACAAGAGAGGACCACAGAGAGCTATCTAATCAGCTCTATGCTACCTATGCAAGAGGAATAGAGGTAAGAGAGCTTGCACTTGTTATGGGAGAGGCAACCTTATCCGATATGGACAGGAGATATCTAAAATTTGCAGATGAGTTTGAAAGACGCTTTGTAAAGCAGGGAGAACGTGAGGAAAGATCTGTAGAGGAGACACTTGATCTTGGATGGGAACTTTTAAGTCTCATGCCTAAGTCAGAGCTGAAAAGAGTAAGAGAGGAGTATATTTCAAAGTATGGTAGATGGAAAGAAAAGGTAAAAGTTTAAGTTTAAAATAAGGAAATCCCAAATGCCGAGAATAATTCAGTTTAACCCAACAAGAATGGAGCTTTTAAAACAGAAAAAAAGACTGGAAACTGCACAAAGGGCTCATGACCTTTTAGAGGATAAAAGAGACGAACTTATCCAGAGGTTTTTCCCTCTTGTAAAGGAAGTGAGACAGTTAAGGAAAAAAGTTGAGGATAAGCTAAAAAAAGCCTATATGGATTTTCAAATAGCAAAGATGATAAACTGGGAGAGAGAAATTGAAGAATGTCTTCTTATGCCCAGCGTAAAATGTAATCTTGAAATTTCAAAGTTCACCTCACTTGGCGCTCCTCAGTTTGAAATAAAAATAGAAGGAGAACCTCTCTGTTACGGATTTTATGAAAGTAACTGGAAACTGGATGAGGGAATAAGGTCCTTTTACGACATCCTGGTAAGTCTTTTAGAACTTGCTCAGAAGGAAGAAGAGGTAAAAAGGTTAGCAAGAGAAATAGAGCGGACAAGAAGAAGAGTAAATGCCCTTGAGCATATCTTTATACCCCAGATCAAAGAAATAGTAAAGTACATTACAATGAAACTCGAAGAAAGAGAGAGAGCCCACATAATCAATATAATGAAAGTGAAGGAGCTCATGGAGGAAAGCTAATTCACTCTAATAGATTCCTCATATATCAATCTTGCTATTTTTAAGCTTGCTCCAGGAGCTCCCATCCTTTCTCTACCAATCTTTGCTATCTCACACAGTTTGTTAGAGTCATCAAGAAGAGATAAAACTCTGGAGGCAATAGCTTTTGCGTCGTTTTTTACAATAAAAACACATCCTCCCAGAAGTTTTCGCTGATTCTGTAAAAACTTCTCTGTTATTTGAGGACCCTTCCCGGGAAAAGCCACCACAGGTTTCCCTAAACCAACCGCCTGCTCGTTGGCCATACCTGCTGTCCCTATAATAACTCTTGAAAGATTAACAACATCTCCAAATTTTCCCTGAGTTACCTTTACTAAAGCTCCCTCCGGGGAAATAAGATAAGCTACCACTCCTCTTTCTCTTTCCTTATAGCCTGGATTTCCCATTACCCACTCATTTTTTAAAAAATTAACAATTTTCCCTGCATTAAGAGAGGGAGAAAGAGCTAAAAGAAAGGAAATTTTTCCTCTCTTTCTAAGATAAATTTCCCTTACAGCACAAAGAATAGTTATAAGTTTATGGTAAGCTTCCTTTCTGCTGCCAGGAACAATGCCCACAACAGGAACATCCTTTTTTATTCCAAAGACTTCCCCTGTTACCTCAAGACAATCCATCATTGGATTTCCCAGGTAAGTTGCGTTTATTCCATAATCTTTCAGGGAGGAAGCTGTTTTTTTATCTCGAGCAATAACCACTCTGCAGAATTTCCTCATAATCCATTTTTCTATTAAATAATGCTCTCTTATATAATCTGATTTAGCTGTAGCGATAAAAACAAGGGGTTTTTTTATAAAAAAAGCTGAGGTTAAAACCAAGAAGATATCCCCAACACAAACAACCATCTTTACTCCGTCTTTTTCCTCTTTCAAGTTCCTTATCTTTTCCCTGTACATCTTTAGCCAGCCTGCTCTTAAATCCCTGAGAAAATAAAAAAAATTCCCCGCTATGAAACCATCACTGGGCATTATTCTGCAGGGACCTAAAATTTCTATATTTAGCCTTCTATAGGGATACCCATCTCCCACGAAGGGCAAAACCTTGATTTTAAGAAAAGGAAACTCTTTAAGGAGTGCATCTATTATGGAACAGGCAATAATATCTTCTGCGTGCCCATTGGATAAAAATAGTATGGACTCACTCTTTGCCATAATAACCTTCTGTATTAAAAATTAAAAAATCCTTAGAAATAATCAGGACCTCGATATAAGAAATACACCACCACAGATTAACAGAACTCCAACAATTCTAATAAAGTTGAGGCGCTCGTTTAGAAAAAACCAGGAAAATATAAGGACAAGCACATAACCAGCGCTTATCATGGGATACGCATAGCTTAAATCTACCCTTGAAAGAGCAGTTAGCCAGAAAATGGTGCTTATCACATATAAGAAAATTCCCAATAAGACAAAAGGCTCTGTAAACATAGAAATCAGTGTAGCAAAAAGGGTGGGGAACTTTAAAGAAATACCTCCCAATCTGGACATACCCTGCTTCATAGATACCTGTCCCACCGCTCCTAAAAAAACACTTATAAAAATCAAAGTTATTGCCTTCATCTTCATCCCCCGCTATATTTTCTTATCTTTTTCCAGAATCTAAAAAGCTCTAAGAATGCTTTAAAAACAACCCTTAAGTTATTCCCGGTTTGCTTTCCTTCCCTCCTTGGAAAATGATTAACCCCTATTTCTTTTATAATATATCCCTTTTTCTTTGCCATAATAAGAAACTCTGCACTTATAAAGGCACCATCACTTCCAAGAGATATATCCTTCAATATATCTTTTTTAAACAGCTTGAAAGCACAATCTATATCCTTAATCCTTAAATTAAAAAGAACCCTTATTGCCAGATTATAAATCCTGGCATTGATAGTTCTTATCAAAGGGTCTGCTCTTTTCCTTCTGTACCCACAGGCAATATCAGCACCCTCTTCTATTAAATCCATTAATTTAGGTAGCTCTTTTATATCAAACTGACCATCCGAGTCAGTGAAAAAAATTAAATCACCTTTTGCTATCCTGAATCCACTCCTGAGTGCTGCACCATAACCTCTATTAGATGAATGATGAACAGGTATAACTTTTTCGCAGCTGTTTGCCAGCTCATCAATTAACTCTCCTGTGCCATCCTCACTTCCATCGTTAACAATAATAATCTCGTAACTTTGAGTAATTGCAGGAATAAATTTTAAGATGGAATCTACAACTTTCTTTATATTCTTCTCCTCGTTATAAGCAGGGAGAACAACAGAGAGCTTTTTATTAACTTTTTTTGTTGGTAAGGACAATTTCTCCATCTTTTCTTTTAAAGACATAAACATCCATTCCTTTAAGCTCATTTTTTATCTTTTGATAATCTTCCACTCTCATAAGACAATAAACCCTACTCCTGGATGCTAAAAATAATCTAAGTTCCTCTCCATTTTTAATTCCTTCAACAGGGTGATCGCTGTAATAAATAAGACTACAGTTAAAAGACATAAAATTATCATTTGACGCAGGATAATTACCTATTTTTTCTCCATATCTCATAGAAGATCTTATCTGATTTGCCAGAAACTTTGTTGGTTTGAAAACCTCGGTTAAAGGTAAAATATGGAGCGTAAGAATCCCTGTTAAAAAACACATACCTCCTACCAGTCCTGCAACAGACAAATAAGTATTTTTCCTTAAAAGGAGAAAAATAAAAGAGAAAATACCTGCTGCAAATAGAGAAATAATTATAAGAAAAATACCCATCTTAAATAAATTGTATTCAAGGGGCAAAACTTTTCCTGCAATAAGAAAAATAGCTAAAGCAAAAGCAGAGGTAAGAAAAAAATATATTGCAAAGGATATAAAAACTCCCTTCTTTTTGCTTTTTATGTAATAAGAAAAGTCATCCCACAATTTCCCGACACTTAAGGCACAAGCAGGATAAAGAGGAAAGATGTATCCCGGTAACTTGCTTTTAGCTGCAGAGAAGAATGCAAAAACTACGGCAAACCAGATTAAAATTAAAAAAGTTTTCTCTTTTTCCTCCTTTTGAAACCTTTCCTCTATCTTTTTTTTAAAAAGATGTATAAAGGATAAGGGCAAGAAGCTACTCCAGGGGAAAAAACCAAGAAAAAGAACAGGAACATAGTAATAAAAAGGACCTGTTCTTCCTTCAAAAGGAGTTGTAAACCTTGCAACATTCCTTAAGAGAAAAAAACTCTCTATAAAATCTCTTCCATGCCGCACAATTTCAACTACATACCAGGGAAAAGCAACAAGAATAAAAACGGCAGCTGCCTCAAAAAATCTTATTTTCCTCACTTTATTTAAATTTCTGGTTAAAAAGAGAAAAATCATTATAACAAAAAAAGGGATAACCATCCCTATAGGTCCTTTGGTAAGAGTTGCAAGAGCCATAAAAAGGGAAGAAAATAAAAAATAGCGCCTTTTATGATTATCTTTAAATCCAAGATAGAAAAAGAAAATGGATAAAGTAATAAAGAAACTTAAAGGAACATCAACGAGAGCAAGGCGGGATTGGATTATAAACTGCAGAGAAGTAGCAAGAATGATACCAGAAAAAAAACCTGTTCTTTTGTTAAACAAAATTTTGCCAAAAAAGTAAACTGCTATGACTTCTGCTATTCCAAACAAAGCAGAACCTAATCTTGTTGTAAACTCATTCCAGCCAAAAAAACGATAAAAAAATGCAGTAATCCACATATAAAGTGGAGGTTTATCAAACCACTGTTTATAGTTAAAATGAAGTGTTATCCAATCGCCGGTCTTCAGGATTTCCCTGGCTACCTCACCATAAATTGCCTCATCGGTTTCCCAGAGACTTGGCTCTCCTAATTTAAAAACAAATAGATACCAACAAAGAACTATAAAAATAAAGAACAAAAACCACTCTCTGTAAATTATCTTAGATATAAATCTAACCCTCTTTTCGTCTAAAAAAGTCCTCTTCACCTTTAAGAGCCTCTCTAACACCGCTTATATAGCAGTGACTTGTAATAATTTTAATTAAAAGACCCAGAAGAAAATGCGAGTTGCGTTTTTCAAGCCTTAAAAGTAAATCTCCTATCCACCTTGTGTTTCTCCAGTCAACAGGATTTAAAAAACGATCAAGAATAAAGAAAAAAGAGCTTATATGAGTCATAAGCTTAACTTCTAAAGTGGGATGCTTGCGGTAAAACAGTACTGCCATCCTCCCTCTCATTCTCTCCTTGGCACACAAAGCTGGAAGGTCAGCTAAGGTTGCCTTTTTTCTATAGTGATACCCAATAGCGTTCTTGTTTGTTATGACTTTTAATCCTTCCCTTTTCAACCTTAACCCTAATTCAAGGTCCTCCCAGCCGTATTCCTTAAAGTCTTCATCAAATAAGCCGACTTTAAAAAGATACTTTTTTCTTATAGAAACGTTTCCTGTAGCAAAAAAGGCAAATGATAAGTCGCCTAATTTCATCTTTTCTCCAAAGGGATTATCTATATTATCGGTGTTAATTATCGCTCCTCTAACAATTACTCCATCTTCTTTATGACAGCTTAAATGCTCCTTTATAAAGGATGGAGTAACTAATATATCGCTATCAACAAATATAACTATTTCCCCACGAGCTTTCTTTATTCCATAATTCCTGGCACAGGAGGCACCTTTGTTTTCCTGCTTAAAGTACCTCAAATCGCAAGGAGCACTTATGGAACTTACAACTTCCTGAGTGTTATCGGTTGAACCATCATCAACTATTATGACCTCATACTTATCCGGAGGGTAGGTTTGATTGGCTAAGTTTTTAACAACCTTCTCTATTATATAAGCTCTGTTATAAGTGGGTATTATTACGCTAACTTCAATATTCTTATTGTCTTTATCACTTTTGTTCATTTATCTTCTCTGTTAAACTGCATATTATACAGTTTTGCATAAAGCCCACCTCTTGAAATAAGCTCCTTATGTGAACCCACTTCTTCAATTTTCCCCTTATAAAGCACTACAATCTTATCAACTCCCTGAACTGTGGAAAGTCGGTGAGCTATTATGAATGTGGTCCTGTCCTTCATCAAGGAACCAAGAGCCTCCTTTATTAAAAGTTCAGATTGAGTATCAACTGCTGAGGTTGCCTCGTCAAGAATAAGTATACGGGGATTCCTCAGTATGGCTCTCGCTATAGCTATGCGTTGCTTTTCTCCCCCGGAAAGCTTTACTCCTCTTTCCCCTATTTGTGTATTGTAACCTTTATCTAAATTTATAATAAATTCGTGAGCATTGGCTTTTTTTGCCGCATCTATAATTTCCTCCTCTGTCGCATCCATCTTGCTGTAGGCAATATTCTCTCTTATTGTCCCGCTAAAAAGGATGGTTTCCTGAGAAACAATACTTATTTGATTTCTGAGGCTCGAAAGACTAACATCTCTTATATCATAGCCATCTATGGTGATTGAGCCGGAAGTCGGGTCATAAAATCGAGGGATAAGACTTACAAGAGTGGTCTTGCCCACTCCACTTGGTCCTACAATAGCTATTTTCTCTCCGGGATTTACCTCAAGATTAATATTTTCCAGAATCCTATCTCCTTTATCATAGGCAAAATAGACATTATTAAACCTCACATGTCCTTTTATCCTTGGCATTTTAAATGCTTTTGATGATTCCTTTATCTCGGGCTGAGTATCAAGAATTTCAAATATTCTCTCTGCGGAAGCAATAACCTGCTGATAAATCCCCGCAGCTCTACTTATCTGACTTAGAGGGTTAAGAACCAGACCAACATATCCAAGAAAGGCTACCAGCTCTCCCATGCTCAAGGACCCCTTTATAACTTCTCTTCCCCCATACCACAGAATAAAGATAAGTCCAGCCAGAGTCATAATTTCCACCAGAGGTGATAAAAGAGCTATTATGCGCGTTCTTTTAAGGCTTAACTGAAGATTTTTTATGTTCTCCTCCTGAAACCTTTTGATCTCTCTTTTCTCTGAAGTAAAGGATTTTACCACCTCAATCCCCGCAACTGTTTCCTGTAGAATTGAAGAAATATCAGCCATTTTTCCTCTGATAGAGCTGCTGGATTCCTTTATCCAGGAGCTAAATTTATTTATGGTAAAGGTCAAAACAGGAACAAGCAGCAGGATTAAGAGAGAAAGACGCCAGTGAATGTAAAATATGAATGCCAAAATCCCTACAAGGAGAAGAGCATTTCCAAATAAATTTCCCATCTCATTAACAAGGGCATTTTGAATTACATCCACATCATTTATAAGGCGAGATATAATTTCTCCTGTGCGTTTTCTTTTATAAAAACTTAAGGAAAGACGCTGGAGATGCTCGTAAGCAGAATTACGAAGGTCAGTAATCACTCCATAACTAACCCGGGAAAGAAGATAAGTTTGCCCATAAGATACAAACCCCTTAATAACAAAAAGCGCCAGAAGACCAACAGCGATAAGGTTTAAAAGGGAAAGGTCCTTGCCTTTTAAGATAACAGAATCAATAAGATCCTTCCCGATAATCCAGGGGACAACCAGTGTAACAGAAGTAGTAACTAATGTACAGAGTATACCCAGAACAAGATATCCCCAGTAAGGCTTAAAGTAGGCTAAAAGTCTACGGGAAGTTGTCATGAACTACCCCCATTTAAAAGATTGAAATAAATCTCTTCATATCTTTTAAATATACTACCCCATAAAAAAGACCTTGCAAAGTCCCTTATTTTATTCCCCTCATCCACACTTTCCCCTTTTTCAATCTTTTCCTTTAAGTCTTTCCCGTCTTTAAAAACAATTATACCTGGAGAAGACTTAAAAAACTCCACTATTCCGGGAAGCCACCCGGGAACAAAAACAGGAATACCTGACGCAAGAGCTTCCATTATTACAAGAGGAAAGGCTTCGTTGCGAGAACACACAAGAAGATATGAAAAGAGAGGATAAATATCTTCCACCCTCTCCCTGTAACCTAAAAACACTATCTCCCTGTCAACTCCTAATTTTCGGGCATATCTTTCCAGTTTCCTCCTCAAAGGTCCATCTCCTGCTATTAAAAGCTGAGAGGCAAATTTAAATTTTGCCTGCGCTTTAATTGCCCACTTAATGTTTTTCTGTTTTACCAACCTTCCCACTATTCCTACAACCTTACCATTACCTTCCTTCTTGCTGTTAGTATTAAAAAAGTTTCTTTCAACTCCATTGGGAATAAAAACTACCTTTTCCCTTTCCACTCCTGCTCTAATGAAATACTTTTTATCAAGGGGATTAAGTGCAATAACACAATTTATACTCCTCAAAAACCTTGAGGCGAGCCAGTAATTAAAATATGAGGGTAAAGCATTATCGTATCCATGACAGGTAAAAATACAGGGTTTTTCAGGAAGATACTTCTTCGCCAGATGTGCCATCTCTGCTGCTGCATGAACCTGAATAAGGTCCACATCTTCTTTAACAGCAAGAAGAGTATTTCTCAACTCAGAAACTGAAGCAAAAGGTTTAGATGCACTCCACTTTCTCAACTTGTAAACTCTCACCTTCTCGGGTACCTTTTCCAAACCTTTCCCCCCAGGAGAAACAAGAGAAACCCTGTAATCATTCTTCAAGCTATGGAAAATAAGATTAACAATACATCTTTCTGTTCCTCCAACGCCCATGTAAGGGGTAAGATGAAGGATATGTATTTTTCTATTTTGCATTTTCCTGAATTTTATCTTTTATTTTTAATGCAAGCTTTTCCCCGTAAAAAATAATCCCTGCAAGGAGAAAGAAAAAAGGCCCAATGTGGATGGAATATATTGTACAATCCACTTGATTCTGAGTTAGCATTCCTATAAAGGAAGCAAAGCTAACCACGCTAACCAATCTTGAAAACGTTGATTCATATTTCAACAATTTAATACCTCTCTTTAATATAAGAATAATTATAACTATAAAAAAAACTAAAGCTCCTATTCCAGCCTCAACCCATATTTGAAGAAATATATTATGAGCATGTGGATGAATGCGAAGACCATTTACTTCAGGTTTATACTTTGAGAAAAATAAGGGATACTCACCCATTCCTACTCCTGTCAGGGGATAATCCTTAATTATCTCTAAAGTAGTTTTCCAAATAAGAATTCTTTGAGCATTAGAAGGATAAGAAAAATCTGATATAGATCTTAGTCTATCCAATAAAGGAGAATAAGAAAAAAGTGCAATAATTATTATAGCTATCAAAATTATTACCTTCAATAAATCCTTCCTCTGAT
>JAGGZA010000085.1 GCA_021162265.1 Candidatus Aerophobota bacterium
TACCTGCCTGCAGAAACTTGCCCCTCTTCTTCGCGAGATGAGAAGTTGCGGGTTTTTTATTTGAAAGATAATAAAAAGCCCTGGTTTCCTTAAAAAGAGGAGGCCAGGGCTTTTTTTGTTAAAATTTATGCTATATTTTGTCAGGAGGAGAAAATGTTGAAACGTAAGTATCTTTTTTTAACTTTGTTGGTTATTTGTGGGGTGTTGGTGGTAGGTGGAGTAAAAGGTAGAGCAAATTTTCCTGAAGGTGTTGTAGATGATTTTGGGTATAAGGTGATAATAAATAAGGAGCCGGAAAGAATTGTATCATTGTCTCCTGGAAATACTGAAATCCTTTTTGCTATCGGAGCAGGGGATAAACTGGTAGGAGTTACAACTTATTGTAATTTTCCTCCCGAGGTAAAGAAGATAGATAGGATAGGAGGATTTACTACTCCCAACATTGAGGCGATACTGAATAAGAAGCCAGATCTTATAATAGCATCATATGGCAATGGAGAGGATAACATAAAGAAATTAAAAGAGCTGGGCATACCCGTCTTATCTCTCTATCCCAGATCAGTGGAGGATGTTTTAGAAGATATAAAATTGGTGGGCAAAGCAACTGGCTATGAAAATGAAGCTATAAAGCTGGTAGATACTCTTGAGAAAAAAATAAATTTAGTTAAGGCGGAAGCTAAAAAAATACCAGAGGGGAAAAGGCCTCGAGTTCTTTATCTGGTATGGTATCCAGAACTCTGGGCAGCAGGGAAAGGTACTTTTGCTGATGATTTAATTGAAATAGCTGGAGGGAGAAATATAGCTTCTGATGTTCAGGGATGGAAGATAATAGGTAAAGAAATAGTGATAGATAGAGACCCTGATGTTATATTTTGCTCCGGAATGGGTAAAAATTCTATTATTTTAAAGGAAAAAATACTCCAGGATACTGACCTGCAAAGGGTATCAGCTTTAAAAAATGGTAGAGTTTTTACCATACCTTCAGACATAGTGGAACGCCCTGGTCCAAGAATTGTAGAGGGTCTTGAGAAAATAAAGGAGTACTTATCTACTTTTTCCAGGGAATAGCAAAGTGTAATTGCTGAATATAGAAATATAGAGAAAAGGAGCTATACTTAGAGGAGTAGCTACCTATGGATAAAATTAACGAAATTATCCATAATATTCGCCCTTTAAATGAGGATGTACTTATCAAAGCTCAGAATAAACTGGATAATCTAACCAAACCCCTGGAGAGTTTGGGCAGGTTGGAAGAGGTGGCAAAAAAGATAGCAGGTATTACCGGAAAAGTAAATCCCTCTATTTCCAGAAAGGTTATCTTTGTATTTTCCGCTGACCATGGAGTAGCAGAAGAAGGGGTATCTGCTTACCCTCAGGAGGTAACCTGTCAGATGGTTTATAATTTTCTCCAGGGTGGTGCAGGGATAAATGTTCTGGCAAGACATGTAGGAGCAAAGGTAATGGTGGTTGATATGGGTGTTGCCGAAGATTTAGAATCACATCCTGACCTTAAAGTAAAAAAGATAGGGTACGGGACGGAAAACATAACCAGAAGACAGGCTATGAACAGAGATGATGCTATCAAGTCGATTGAAGCGGGGATTGAGGTCTTTGAGGAGGAGCACAGAAAGGCTTCCATAGATATAGTTGGGTTGGGAGATATGGGTATTGCCAATACTACTGTAAGTAGTGCTATTTTAGCCGCCATAACCGGGAAAGACCCTCAGGAAGTGACTGGTAGAGGAACGGGGATAAATAAAAAAATGTGGGAGAGAAAAGTAGGTGTAATTAAGAAGTCCTTAAAGATGCATCATCCTGATCCTGAAGACCCCATAGATGTTTTAACTAAAGTGGGAGGGTATGAGATAGGAGGGATTGCAGGATGTATTCTGGCAGCAGCGAAGAGTAAAGTTCCGGTTGTAATAGATGGATTTATATCTACAGTGGGAGCCTTGATAGCTGCAGGACTTTCACCAATAGTTAAAGATTATTTAATTGCTTCTCACCTTTCTGTGGAAAAAGGACATAAAGTAGCCCTTGATTTTCTTAATTTATCTCCTCTTTTTGATTTAAATCTCAGGTTAGGAGAGGGAACAGGAGCTGCCCTCTGTATAAGTATTGTGGAGGCAGGTGTGAAGATACTCACTCAAATGGCTACTTTTGAAGAAGCTGGAGTTTCTAAAAGGATAAATTAATGCCTGTAAGTGTGAGAGTTCCAGGAAGTTGTGGAGAGCTTGTTCAGGGAAAGATAAATGGAGTTAATTTTCATATAACCTGCCCTGTAGAAATTTTTTCTAAGGTCACGGTAAGTCTTTCTGACTTTTCAAATCCCGAAAAAATTCGTTATCCTCTTACAAGGAGGAAAGCAGCTAAAGCGGTAGAGAAGACGTTAATTCTTTTAAACGGGGGAATTGTTCCTCTGAAACTCTGTATTAACTCCAGAATACCTGTTGGTAAAGGTATGGCAAGTAGTACAGCTGATATTGTAGGTACCTGTCTGGCTGTGGCAAATTTTCTCGGTAAAAGTATTACCCCTTCACAGATTGCCAGGATAGCAAGTGAAATTGAGCCAACAGATGGTACAATGTACAGGGGGATTGTGTGTTTTGATCACAGAAGAGGTATTTTGATAGAGGAAATCGGGAATCCTCCTCCAATGAAGGTTCTTGTTGTTGACTCCGGCAAAAAAATAAATACCGCCGTTTTTAATCGGAGAAAGGACCTTGATATATTGTGTAAAGTCAATGAAGATTTAATTAAAGAAGCTTATCTGCTGGTGAAGGAGGGGATAAAGAAAAGAATCCCTGAACTTGTAGGGGTAGGAGCTACAATTTCCTCTCTTTGTAATCAGGTTATAATTTACAAACCAGAGCTTTACAAAATTATTTCTCTTTCAAGAAAAATGGGGGCTTTTGGGGTGAATGTTGCTCATAGTGGAGGTGTAATGGGTGTTTTACTTCCTTCAGATTTTTATAAATTTAACCAGCTGGAGGAAAAAATAAAAAGGGAGTGTGGTTCTTATTTAAAATTTTATCGCACAGTGATTACCGAGGGAGGTCCTCGTATAGAATGACTGAGTTAAAATTCTTGCATGGTGGAAACCTCTGGAAAGCATCACGGGAGAGAGGAATACCTCCTGAGAAGATTATTGACTTCAGTGCCAATATAAATCCCTGGGGAGAGCTTTTTGGAATAAAGAGTTATATAAACAAAAACATGGATAGTATCTTTCATTATCCTGATCCGGATTCAAAAAAATTAACTCTCAAGCTAAGTGAATTCCTGAAAGTGGATAGAGAAAGGATTATTGTTGGCAATGGTGCTACCGAAATTATTTACCTTATAATGGGAGCAGTTCGCCCCAGCTTTGCAGTAATTCCTGTCCCTACTTTTACTGAATACGAGAGAGCTCTAAAGTTAGCTCACGGAAGAGCAATTTTTTTATTGTTAGAAGAGGAAAAAGACTTTAATATGGAGCTTGATAAACTAATAAAAAAATCCCGGAATGCTCAGATGATAGTTATCTGTAATCCTAACAATCCTACGGGCAAAATCCTGCCTTTATCTGTAATGCAGGAAATATTAGAGGAAGCAGAGAAAAAAGGGAAGTTTGTGGTGGTGGATGAAAGTTTTATTGATTTTCAGCCTCAGAATAGCTTGATAAGCAGTATAGAAAGATATCGGGGTCTTTTTATTTTACGTTCTTTTACCAAATTTTTCTCCATTGCTGGTCTTAGATTGGGGTATGGAGTGGGTAGCAGAGAAATTATAGCAAAAATAAAATCCATAAAACAGCCCTGGACGGTAAACTCCTTAGCTGAAATAGCAGGAATTGGAATTCTGGAAAATATAGAGAAAGCTGAAAGATTAAGAGAGTGGATAGAAAAGGAAAAAGATTTCTTATATAAAAATCTTTCTAAGATGAAGGAGGTTGAGCCTTATCCTTCGGTTGCCAATTTTATCCTTATTAAAATAAAGGCTCCTTTTTCTTCCTCCTGGTTAGCAAATGAGCTGGCAGAGAAGGGAATCCTTATCAGGGACTGTAGCAACTTTACTGGCTTATCGGACAAATTTTTCAGGATAGCTGTTAGAACCAGAGAGGAAAATGAGAAATTGATTTACAATCTTGAGCAAATTTTCAGGAGTAAGGTTTGATTGCCCAGGTAGTGGTAGCTTTTTTACTGGACATTTTAATAGGTGATCCTTACCGCTTTCCTCATCCGGTAAAGGGAATGGGAAAATTAATTCAAATTTTAGAGAAGGTCCTCTATAAACCTTACTTTAACCTTAAAATAAGTGGAGTAATTTTAGGTTTACTGGTGGTAGGAGTAAGCTTTTTTGGAGGGTTTTTTATTGTTAGCCTTGGTAGCAAAGCGGGAAGATGGCTGGAGATTACAGTGGGAAGTTTACTTATTTTCACCACATTATCTGTAAAAGACCTTGCGAAGCAGGCAAAAGAGGTTTACATGGCTCTTGATAACGATAATATAAAGCTGGCCAGAGAGAAGGTTGGGAAAATAGTGGGAAGAGATACTGCGTGTTTATCTAAGTCCGAGATTGTAAGAGCAGCTGTGGAGACTGTAGCTGAGAATAGTGTAGATGGAGTAATATCTCCACTTTTCTTTGCTTTCTTAGGTGGAGCTCCTCTTGCTTTAGCTTATAAGGCTATAAATACCCTTGATTCTATGGTGGGATATAGAAATCAGAGATACAAAGAATTTGGCTGGTTTTCAGCAAGACTGGATGATATAGCTAACTTTATACCTGCAAGGATAACTTTCTTAATTGTTCCTCTGGCAGCTCTCCTTATAAAAGGAAGGTGGAAAGAGTCATTTAAGGTGGCTATGAGAGATGGGAGAAAATCACCCAGCCCTAACGCTGGAATACCTGAAGCAGGTTTTGCTGGAGCTCTGGGAATCGAGTTAGGGGGAACAAACTTTTATCAGGGAAGAAGGGAGGATAGACCTCTAATTGGAGATAATTTAAAGGAGAAGACTAAAGAGGATGTTCTGATTGCTATCAGGCTTATGCAGGTTCTAACAATTCTTTCTCTCTTAATATTTATTGGTGGATATTACCTTATAGATGTGGTTTTAAATAAAATTTTCTAATTGTATTTTCTTAAAAGTAAAAAATGTCTGCTAAATCTATTATGATTCAGGGAACAGGTTCAGGAGTAGGAAAGAGTATTCTGGTAACAGCTCTTTGCAGGATATTTAAAAGAGATGGTTTTAGTGTAGCTCCATTTAAGGCTCAAAATATGGCTCTTAATTCCTTTGTTACCAGGTCAGGTGGTGAGATGGGAAGGTCTCAGGTAGTTCAGGCTCAAGCTGCAGGAATAGAACCCCAGGTTGAGATGAATCCAATTCTTATAAAGCCTACTGCTGACACTCAGGCTCAGGTTATAGTTCTGGGGCGTCCTCTGGGTAATTTTAGTGCGATACAATACCACAAATTTAAACATAAACTTCTCAAAATAGTAAAGGATTCTTATCACAAATTAACTGAAAAGTACGACATAGTAGTTATAGAAGGGGCAGGTTCCCCTGCTGAGGTAAATTTAAGAGAGGGAGATATTGTAAATATGGAAACTGCTAAGATAACTAACTCACCTGTGATTTTGGTGGGAGATATAGATAAAGGAGGTGTTTTTGCCTGGTTGTGGGGAACTATTAACCTTTTATCAGCTGAGGACAGGAAGAGAGTAAAGGGGATAGTGATTAACAAATTTAGAGGAAACAGGAAAATTCTTACACCAGGACTTACCTGGTTAGAAAGAAAAACCGGCTGCCCTGTAATAGGGGTTATCCCATTTTTTAAGCATATAAGGATACATGAAGAGGATTCTCTTTCTCTGGATTATGCAAGGTTTAAAGGAGGTGGCGAGGTTAAAATTGAGATAATTTATCTTCCCCACATCTCAAATTTCACTGATTTTGATTCTCTTTTTGGAATTGATGGTGTTTGCGTAAGGTATGTGGGGAGAGGAGAAAGTCTGTCCAACCCGGATGGTATAATAATTCCCGGGAGTAAAAATACAATTGATGATTTAGCTTATTTAAGAGAAGCAGGGTATGTTGAGCAAATTAGATGTCTGGCAAAAAAGGGTAAGATAATAATGGGGATTTGTGGTGGTTTTCAGATGCTGGGAAAAGAAGTCCGCGATCCCTTACATGTAGAAAGCAGATTGAGCAGTATTGAAGGGATAGGTCTTTTAGATGCAGTTAGTACTATTGGCAGAGAGAAGGTTACCCATCAGGTAAAAGCTATCCCTCAGATAGACGAATGGGATAAGAAGAATTTTCTTCGGGGATACGAAATTCATATGGGAAAGACTGACCTTGGGACTGAAGCTCACCATCTGTTTAAGATTATTGAAAGATCAGGAGAAGCAGTTGAGGTAATGGATGGAGCCTTTAACCTTAAGGGTAATGTCCTTGGTACCTATATCCATGGCATATTTGATAATTCATCTTTCATCAGGTGGTTTCTTAATCTTATTCGTCGTTGTAAAGGATTACCTGGTGTGGAGAATGAGATAGATGAGATTAGCTTAGATGAGGAATATGATAAGCTGGCCAATTGGGTGGAAAGTAATATTAAAAAAGATATACTTTATCAAATTGTAGAAAGAGGAATGGAGGGATAATTGCTGCGCCGGCAATTAACAATTCTGGGGTTTCTAATTATAGCAATACTTATCAGTATAGGGGTGAGTTTATCAGTAGGAACTGTTCCTATTCCTTTGTTTAGAACTTTAAAAATAGTACTCAGCAGAGTTCCTTACTTCCAGGGGTTTGGTAGTGGTATCCCGGATAAGTACTTCACAATTCTCTTTAATTTAAGACTCCCCCGGATTTTATTAGCTCTGCTGGTTGGAGCAGGACTTGCCACTGCAGGGGTGGACATGCAGGGGTTATTTAGAAATCCAATGGCAAGTCCTTATGTAGTGGGGGTTTCATCAGGGTCTTCATTTGGTGCAGCTCTTGCTATGCTTATCTTCCCTGGTATTTTTTCTGTACCTGCAGGTGCTTTTGTTTTTGGAGTTATCACTACCTTTCTGGTATATAGAATATCTTTTAAAAGAGGGAAGGTAGCTACAGAGACTCTTCTTCTTGCCGGTATTGCTGTAGGATTTTTTTTCTCAGCCATTACTTCCTTGCTGATGTATACCGCTGCATCGGATATTCACAGACTTGTCTTCTGGATTATGGGAGGATTCTGGAATAGCAGTTGGCTACGTCTTCTGGCAATAGTTCCTTTTGTTGGATTTGGTATTCCTGCTATTTGTTATTTTGCACGAGATTTAAATATTATGCAGCTGGGGGAGGAATCTGCTATCCATCTGGGGGTGGAAGTTGAGCAGGTAAAAAAGATTCTTCTCATTTTTGCCTCTTTGATTACCGCATCCTGCGTTTCAGTAAGTGGTATAATTGGGTTTGTGGGACTGATTATCCCTCATATTACAAGATTGTTAGTAGGACCAGACCATAGAGTGCTTATTCCCGCTACTGCTCTTGTGGGAGGGATATTTTTGCTCTGGTGTGATACTCTGGCAAGGACAGTAATTGCTCCAGTGGAACTTCCTGTGGGAATAATCACTGCCTGTTTTGGTGCCCCATTTTTTATATACCTTTTAATTAAAAGTAAAAGAGGCTCTTATGCTTGAGGTTAAAGAGGTCTCATTTTCCTTAAATGGTAAAAAGATTCTCCAGGATATAGATTTTACTCTATCATCCGGGGATTTCCTGGGAATAGTGGGACCAAATGGTGCAGGGAAAACAACTCTTTTAAGACTGATAAGTGGAGTTGTTTATCCTGAAAGGGGAAAGATACTGATAGAGGGGAAGAATATTGAAAGTTTAAATTACCGCAGGTTAGCTTTAAAAATAGCAATGGTTCCTCAGAATACTTTTATAAATTTTCCATTTACCGTTTTTGATGTAGTTCTTATGGGAAGGACTCCTTATCTTGGAAGATTTGAGCGAGAGACAGAAAGAGACCTGAGTAAAGTTAAGGAGTGTATGGATTTAACCGGTGTCTGGCATTTGAGAGAGAGAAGGGTTACGGAGATAAGCGGAGGCGAACTCCAGAGAGTTATTATAGCTCAAGCTCTTGCTCAGGATACTCCTGTTTTGCTTCTTGATGAGCCCACTTCTCACCTTGATATAAATCATGAACTTGAAATTATTTCAATTATCTCCAGGTTAAATGAAGAGAAGGGTAAAGCCGTGATTCTCGTTTCTCATGATCTCAATCTCGCTGCACGTTACTGCAGGAAATTAATTCTTCTTAAAGAGGGAAGAATATTTGCTGAAGGGGAAGTGGAAAAGGTGCTCACTCCTGAAAACATAAGAAGTGTTTATCATCTGAATGCTCTTGTCAGAAAACATCCTGTTACCGGATTTATCTATACAGTCCCTGTTTCTGTTCAGACCGAAGAAGAGAGCAGGAAGAAAAGGGGTAAAGTCCATCTTATTGGTGGAGGAGGAAGTGCAAGTAAAATAATGAAGGCTCTTATTGACAGAGGATATGAGGTAAGTATAGGAGTGGTGAACATTTTTGATGCTGATTTTGAGACTGCTCAATTTTTTAAAGTTCCCTGTGTGGTGGAGGCTCCTTTTTCGCCTATCACTTCTGAATCATACCGCAAAAATATGGATTTAATTGGTAAGTCTCAAATGGTTGTTTTATGCAATGTTCCATTTGGTAGTGGAAATCTCTTAAATTTAAAAGTAGCTTTATGGGCTGTGCGGGAAAGAGGAATAAAGGTTATAGTTCACGATGGTACTCCTATTGATAAAAGAGACTATACAGGAGGTGAAGCAAGGAGGATGTTCAGTAGTTTACTTAGAGAGGGAGCTGTGGTAGTAGAAAAAGAGGATGAGTTGCTTTTTATGATAAAGGAGTATTTTTCCTGAATCCCAAATTTAAACGGGGAGAATTTTGCCAGGAGATAGTTAAAGATATTACTTTTACATTATAACATTATTAAGGTGAAAAAATGTCAGAGGCTAAATTAAATGTGAGACTGTTAGAGATGACACAAAATGCTATATCTATTATTTATACTGCTTACAGGCAATGCTATTCACCTGAATTTGCAGGGGACATATTTGATGAGGGGAGGGGTTTCCCGGATAAACAAGAAGAATTTATTAAAAAAGTTATTAAGCTTGGTCATGAGAGTCCACTGGAACATGTGAAATTTACCTTTGCTATAGAGGGTGTTTCTCGCTCTCTTACACATCAGCTTGTAAGATACAGGATTGCCTCGTATTCTCAACAAAGTCAAAGGTACGTGAAGGAGGAAAATTTTGATTATATAATTCCTCCTTCTGTAAGTAAAGATGAGGTTTTAAAAAGAGAATTTATAAGAATAATGAAGGAAATTCAGAGAAGTTATAATAAGATAGTAAAAAGACTTGAGGAAAAAGGTATTATTGGTGAGAGAGCAAATCAGGATGCAAGGTTTATTCTTCCTCAGGCAACTGAGACCAAGATAGTTGTCACGATGAACTGTCGAGAATTGTTGCATTTTTTCGAACAAAGATGCTGCACGAGAGCTCAATGGGAAATTAGAAATCTTGCAAACAAGATGCTTGATATATGTAGAGAGCACCTTCCAGTGGTATTTTCCAGTGCAGGAGCAAAATGTGAAAGATTAGGATATTGTCCTGAAGGTAAGTTTAGCTGTGGCAGGTATCCACTAAGAGAAGAAGTAATCAAGGAGAACAGATGCAGGAAAAAAGTAAAATAATAGGTAAACTTTTAAATGTAGACTGCAGGGCAACAGGCATAGGCAGTATGCCTCATACAGATATCAATTATGTGTGTGATCTTATTCTGGATAAATGCCCGGATATCCCGTTCTGGCCTCAACTACCAAGAGTAGACCCCCGAGAAAATATGATTATTCAATTCAGTGAGAACCTTCCTTATTTGAAATTGAATTCGGAGAAAAAAAGCATTCACTATGAGGATGTAGCAGATAGAGAGGATAGATTACTGAGGTGCTATGATTATATTGTCTCTAACGATTATGATTATTTTAAACTCAGCGAAGACTACGCGAGAGGTTTTTATCCTCTTCTTGAAAAGTCAAAAAAGAAGTCAAACTTATTTATCAAAGGTCAGGTAGTGGGACCGGTCACTTTCCTGGCTTCCATTGAAGGCAAAGAGAAAGCTCTCATTTATGATAATGTAGCTTCCGATACTATCCTGATGTTTCTCGGTATGAAGGGACTGTGGCAGGCAAAGCAAATTAAAAAAATAGGAAAAATTCCAATAATTTTTTACGATGAACCATACCTATCCAGTTTTGGATCAGCATATTTTCCTCTTGAGAAAGAAAAAATTGTGAGCATGATAAATAATCTTGTTGATTTTATAAAAGAGCGTGAAAAGGAAATATTAGTTGGAATTCATTGTTGTGGTAATACAGATTGGGGGATGATTTTAGAAACAAAAATAGATATTATTAGCTTTGATTCTTATGGATTTTCTAAATACTTTGTCTTATATGCAGATGAAATTAAAAGATTTTTAGAAAGAGATGGCATAATTGCCTGGGGAGCCGTCCCCACCACAGAGTATAGTGATAGTATTTCCCTGGAAATACTTCATCAGAAGTTAGATGAAACCTTAGAGGTTTTAGTAAAGAAGGGACTTGACAGGAGACTTCTTTTAAGAAATTCGTTATTTACTCCTTCCTGTGGAGTGGGATTGGCAGAAGAGAAAATTAGTGAGAAAATTATTGACCTGGTAAGCAATTTAAGTGGTTATTTTGTTTAGCAAATTTTCTGGTAGTATACTTTAACTGTTCTTTTTACTATACAGGTAAGGTTATTTCTGTAGGCTAAAGGGAAGAGGGTGAAAA
>JAGGZA010000146.1 GCA_021162265.1 Candidatus Aerophobota bacterium
GAGATGATTTTTGATGTTCCTCTTCAAATTTCAGCTGAACTTGGAAGAACCTCCATGCCTATCAAGGAGATTCTTCAGCTTTCTCCAGGGTCGGTAATTGAGTTAAATAAACTTGCAGGAGAACCTGTGGATATCCTGGTCAACGGGAAATTGATAGCAAGGGGAGAAGTTGTAGTTGCCGACGAGAATTTTGCTGTGAGGATTACTGAGATTATTGGTCAGGAAGAAAGGGTAAGGAAGCTTCAATGAATTTTGCCCCATCAATCTTATCAAGCTCTCTAAGGGCTCTTTTTTCTCTTGTTGCTGTAATAGGATTGATATATTTTTTTATGCATTTTCTCCTTAAGATATCCTCAACACAAAACAGGATTTCTTCCAGAAAAAATGGTATGGTTGAAATTATGGGGAAAATAAATCTTTCTCCCAAGAAAGCCATTTATTTTATAAAGATTGGAAAGAAAATCCTTATAGTGGGAGTAAATGGAGGAATAAGTCTTCTCTCCGTAATAGAAGACGAGGAAACGATGAAATTACTTGAGGCTGAATCGGAAAGCTCAAAGTTTGGTGGATTTTCCCGCGTATTAAAGAATGTATTTTCTTCCGGGAAGATTAATGCAGCATTTTTTTCCAGGGTAAAAGAGATACAGGGGAAGCAATAAAGGATGTTTGGCAAAATCTGCAAGAATAGAAGTTTTCTTTTTTTCTTGGTGATGGGGGTGAGCTTTCTTTGTTTTGCAGGTGCAGGATGGGCTACCTCCCCTCAGCAAATAACAATTCCTAAAATTAAGATAGAGATAGGAGGGAATAGTAGTGAGCCTCAACAGCTGGGTTTTGCCCTGCAGATTATTTTTCTGCTTACGGTTTTGTCTCTTGCCCCAGCTTTTGTTATTATGATGACCTCCTTCACTCGTATCATAGTTATACTTTCTCTTTTGCGCTCTGCTCTTTCTATGAGGCAACTACCGCCAAATCAGATTTTAATTGGGCTTGCCTTATTTTTGACTCTTTTTGTTATGACTCCCACCTGGGTTCAGGTTAAAGATAAGGCGCTTGAACCTTATTTTGAAGGTAAAATAACTCAGCAGGAAGCCTGGAAAGAAGGGATAAGACCAATTAGAGAATTTATGTTAAAGCAAACCAGAAAAAAAGACCTTTATCTTTTCATAAATTTTGCGAAGGAGAAACCTCCCGAATCAGTAGATGAGGTTCCCACTAATGTGCTTATCCCTGCTTTTATCACAAGTGAGCTTAAAACTGCTTTTCAAATAGGGTTTGTTCTATATATTCCCTTTTTAATTATTGATATAGTTGTTTCCAGCATAATTATGTCTATGGGAATGTTTATGCTTCCTCCAATGATGATTTCTCTTCCCTTTAAGATACTTTTATTTGTTCTGGTAGATGGGTGGGACCTTGTGATTCAATCTATAATTCAAAGTTTTCGGTGAAAAACTAAAAGGAGGAGAAAATGAGTCCCCAACTTGCAGCTGAGATAGGACGCAGGGCAATTTTAACTGCTGGTCTTATATGTCTACCTCCTCTTCTGGTAGGGTTGATAATAGGGCTTATAATAGGTATCTTCCAGGCTATCACGCAGATTCATGAGATGACTCTTACCTTTATTCCCAAGATAATAGCAGTGGGAGCAGTTATTTATTTTCTATTTCCCTGGATGCTTAAGATTATTACCCATTATACTTCAACTTTATATCTGGGCATTAATTTTTTTATGAAATAAAAGTTTATTATGGAAAAATTAGCCTCTTTTCAGGGTATTTTGACTTTCTGGTTGATTGCGGCAAGAATCGGGGGGCTTTTTATGAGTGCACCCATTTTAGATTCTTCTGTTTTGCCAAGGCAGGTAAAGGTAGCTTTTGTTTTAATTTTTAGTTTTCTTTTGTTTCCGGTAGTTACTCTCCCTGAGGGTTTTAATTTCTCAGGTTGTCCTGTGGACTATATTTTGTATTTTATAAAGGAAATAGGACTTGGTGTTTTATTGGGGTATGCGATAAAACTTATCTTTATAGGTGTACAGCTCAGTGGTCAGATTATAGGGCTCCAAATGGGTCTTGGAATGGCTGAATTCTTTGATCCTCAGGTCAACTGGGATATGTCAGTTATCTCCCAGTTTAAAAATACTCTTGCTATGATGATATTTATCTCCTTTAATGCTCACTACTTCTGTCTCAAAGCTCTTGTGGATAGCTTTGCATTGGTTCCTCTTGGTGGTCTTCACCTTTCTTCCTCCCTTGTTAGAGAATTTACAAGTATGGTTGGGAATATATTTGCAATTTCTTTGAAAGCAGGAGTCCCTGTCATAGTTACACTTCTTCTGGTTCAAATAGTTATGGGTGTTATAAATAGAGTTATACCTCAGATAAATATTTTTATGATCTCTCTTCCCTTAAAAATCACTGTAGGTATTGTGATGATCGGACTATCAATCCCTTACTTTTTGTACTTTCTGGAAGGCAGGTTTAGTTCTCTTTATCAAAATTTAATCTTACTTGTGAGAATTGCCGGAGGTTAAAGTTTAAATGCCTGAAGAAGAAAAGACTCATCCAGCAACACCCAGGCGCAGACGCCGTGCAAAGACAAGAGGTCAGGTAACAAAGAGTCTGGAGATAAACTCTGCTGTAGTTCTTGCAGGGGGGATATTTATGCTTAAATTTCTCGGGGATTCATTTTTTACAAAGCTTATTTTTCTTTCCAAAACTACCTGGGCAGAGCTTTTTTACTTTACCGGGAGTTCTTCGGATGTTTTTTTAAAATTTAAACAGGCAATTTTATATACAGGTTTTCTACTTTTGCCATTTTTTTTGCTTCTGGTTGTGATAGGTCTGGCTATTAATATTGCTCAGGTTGGTTTTGTTTTTAGTTTTTATCCTCTTGTCCCAGATTTAAATAGAATTAATCCTGTAACCGGTTTAAAACGAATATTTTCCAAAGAAGGACTTGTCAGGCTTCTCATTTCTCTTTTGAAAATGGGTATTATTGGTTGTATTGCCTATTTAGCAATAAGAAAAGAACTTCCTCTTATCTTTTCTTTAACAGGGCAGGATATAGGGAAGATTTTCCTTGTAACTTTTGAGCTTTTGTTCAGGATTCTTCTTTATCTTTGCCTTGCAATAGTACCCATTGCTTTTCTGGATTATATGTTTCAGAAAAGACGATATGAGAGAGAGCTACGTATGACCCGCGAGGAGTTGAAAGAAGAGTATAAGCAAACAGAAGGAGACCCTCTTACAAAGAGTAGAATTCGCAGACTCCAGCGTCAAATATTGAGGTCCCGGATGATGCAAAGAGTTCCCCAGGCCGATGTGGTGGTTACCAACCCTGTTCACGTTGCGGTGGCTCTCCAGTATGAAAGAAAAAAAATGGTAGCTCCAGTAGTTATTGCCAAGGGAAAAGGCTTTTTGGCTGAAAAAATTAAACAAATTGCTAAAAAATACAGGATTCCCGTTGTGGAAAATAAATGGCTTGCTCAGATGCTTTACAAATCAGTAGAAGTAGGAGAAGAAATCCCCGTGAAACTTTATCAGGCAGTAGCAGAAGTTCTTGCTTACATTTATAAATTAAAAGGAAAAGGTTTTTAAAAAATGCAATCTAAAACCTTAACTTTGCTTACGAAGCGTAGCGATATAGCTTTCTCGCTGGCAGGAGTGGGCATTATAGCTGTCCTCATTGTGCCCTTACCCTCTGTTTTAATGGATATTTTGCTTAGTTTTAATCTGGCAGTTACCTTCATGGTTTTCCTTTTGACTGTCTATGTTAAAAGACCTCTGGATTTTTCTGTATTCCCTTCGTTACTTCTCCTTGTAACTTTGTTTCGTTTGAGTTTAAATGTAGCCTCTACGAGGTTAATCCTTCTTCATGCGTATGCAGGTAGAGTGATTCAGGCATTTGGTTATTTTGTCGTAGGGGGAAATTATGTGGTGGGTATAATCGTTTTTGTCATTCTTGTGGTGATTAATTTCATTGTTATCACCCGGGGAGCGACCCGTATTTCCGAAGTAGCAGCTCGTTTCACTCTTGATTCTATGCCAGGAAAGCAGATGAGCGTGGATGCGGATCTTAACGCAGGTCTTATTACTGAGGAAGAGGCAAGGAAAAGAAGGTTTGATATAGAAAGACAGGCAGATTTTTATGGAGCTATGGATGGAGCGAGTAAGTTTGTTAGAGGAGATGCCATTGCTGCTATTATAATCTTAATGGTAAATATAATAGGAGGACTTGCTATTGGCATACTCCAGCATAAAATGCCTCCTGATAAAGCTTTACATACCTATACACTGCTTACTGTAGGAGACGGGATGGTTTCTCAAATTCCTGCTCTTTTAATTTCTACTGCTGCAGGGATAATAATTACTCGCAGTTCTTCAGAATCTCACCTGGCTTTGGATTTTGTTAGCCAGATATTAAGCCAGCCAAAGGCTATAGCCATTGTGGCTTTTCTGCTTTTTTTGTTTGCTCTCTTACCCGGTCTTCCCAAAATTCCTCTTTTTTTGCTTGCTTTCTTAGTGGCCGGGGTATATTACATTATCAGAAAGAGTGAAGTAAAAGAGCCTCATGAGGAGGAGATTAAAAAAAGAGAGGAGGAAAAGAAAGAATCAATTGAAGAGCTTCTTCGTATTGACCCTCTCGAGATTGAAATTGGATATGGACTTATTCCTCTGGTGGATACTTCACAGGGAGGAGATGTTCTGGAACGCATCACTCTTACCCGCCGTCAATTAGCTTTGGAGCTGGGAATAGTCGTCCCTCCTATAAGGGTTAGGGATAATATTCAACTTGAACCAAATAATTACAGGATAAAAATAAGAGGAATGGAAGTTGCAAAGGGTGAGCTGATGTTAAAGCAGTATCTTGCTATGGATACAGGAATGGTAGAGAAACCTTTGAAAGGAATAAAAACAAAAGACCCGGCTTTTGGTCTTCCTGCTATATGGATTAAGGAGGAGGAAAGGGAAGAAGCAGAAAAAGCTGGATATGTGGTGGTAAATGCTTCTTCAGTTTTTATTACTCATCTTACCGAGGTTATAAGGTCTCATGCTTATGAGCTTCTGGGACGTCAGGAGGTGAAGAATTTACTTGATAATATTCAACAGGATTATCCAGCCGTTGTAGAAGAACTGATTCCCAACCTTTTAAGTTTGGGAGAGGTCCAAAAAGTATTACAGAATCTTCTCAAAGAGAGGGTTTCTATAAGGGACCTTTTAACTATTCTTGAGACACTGGCTGACTGGGCAAGCCAGACAAAAAATATAGATATTCTGACAGAATACGTAAGGCAAAGCCTTGCTCGCACCATAAGTAAACAGTATCAGAACGAACAGGGCGAGATGTGGGTTATAACCCTTGACCCTCATCTGGAACAGGAGTTATCTCAGGCTATAGAGCATAAGGAGAAAAGTTCCTATATTCGTCTTGACCCTTCAATTATCCAGAAGATAATTGACAGGCTCTCTCCTCTGGTGAAAAAAGCTATATCCTTCCAGAGGGAACCTATAGTTTTGTGTTCTTCGGGAGTTAGAGTATTTTTCAAGAGAGTTGTGGAAAAATTTATTCCTTCTCTTGTGGTTTTGTCTTACAACGAGATAGTATCAGAGGTCAAGGTGAAGACTGTAGGAGTTTTACAGATATAAGTTAAAGGGGAAAGTAGATGAGGGTTGACAGAGAAAAAATAGTTATGGATTATCTTCCGCTGGTAAAGTATGTAGTAGACCGTCTTCCTGTTGCTTCTCTTCCCCAGATCTCGCGAGATGACCTTATAAGCAGTGGCGTAATTGGTCTTTTGAAGGCTGCTGATAGTTTTGACCCTTCAAGGGGTATCAAATTTAAAACCTATGCTATTCCTCGTATCAGAGGAGCTATAATAGATGAACTTCGTAAGCTCGACTGGATTCCTCGCTCTCTACGGAAAAAGGCAGACCTTTTAGAGGAGACATATCTTGCACTGGAGAGAAAACTCGGGAGGACTCCTACGGATAAGGAGATTTCTCAAGAGCTGAATATCTGCGAAAAAGACCTTTATAAGCTTTATGCTCAGGTGAATTATTTTTCCTTTGTTTCTTTGGATGCGGGTGATTCAGGGGAGGAGGGTAAGAGTATTGTAGAAAAAATTGCCTCTACTGAAACTCAGGACCCTGTAGAGATTCTTAAAAAAAAAGAGCTTGAGAAAATATTGAGAGATGTTTTAGAAAAACTACCTGTAAGAGAGAGACTTGTTGTAGTTCTTTACTATTATGAAGAGCTTACCCTTAAAGAAATAGGGCGTGTTTTAGGTATCTCAGAATCAAGAGTCTCTCAAATCCATGCCAGGATAATGGTAAAACTTCGCAGCATCCTGGGTAAAATAAAGGAAAGTTTACCAACTTAGTATAAAAAGGGGGGATAAAGTGAGATTAAATCATATAAGAGAAATTGATAAGTTACAGCTCCCCCGGAGAATAAACAGGATTTTGAAGAAAAATTACAATCGGCAAAGAAAAAACTTCTCTCGCTATTTAAATGGACAGAAGGGAGAGGATGTTTTTAGAGAGGAAAAACAAAAAAAGAGACGTCTTCCTTCAAAGGAAAAACCCTCAAGAGGAAAGTCCAGGAGAGAAGATTTTCCTGATGGGGGAGGTCATTTTATTGATATAAAAGTATAGGTTAAATTAAATAACTTAAAAAATTTTGGAGGTTTCTTTGGATGCTTCAGAGACTTAAGATTCAACAAAACCTTACCCATAAGTTGCAGTTAAAGCTTGTGGGAAAAATCAAGGTTGCAGAGTTTTTATCCCTTCCTGAAGATGATTTTGAGCTTTATGTAAGACAGGTAGAAAAAGATCCTCTATTTATTAATTTAAAGGAAAAATACAGAATAATTACCTATAGAAAGTTTTATGATGTAAGATATAAGAAGGTTCCTGAGATAAGGGATAATAACATGGTAAAAAATGAGACAGGTATGGGGGAGTTCTTTCCTGACCAGTCCGTGCTGGATTTGTTGAAAAAAATAGGAGAGACTGTGGGAGAGGAAAGTTTTAAGAAAATTCTTGATGGTAGGATCAGTATTAAGGAGGTTATAAGAAGATGTAATCTCTCTCTTCTTGAAGAAAAAGTATTCCAGGATTTTTTAAATAATTTTCATCTACAACAAATAGTTAATCCTTCTTATTCTGCCTTTTCTCCTCCACGCTCCCGTTTTTTTCTTATAGCGTCCTTTGAATGGGAAAAAGATGAACTTTTTATCCGACCTTTAAAGGAAGAAAGCTATCTTGTTAAAGGTAAGTATCAAATTAATTATGATAAATTTGGAGAACTAATAAGCAAGGGGGAAATTAAAAAAGAACAGATAAATAAAATAGAGGAAATTTTTAAGAAATTGGAAATGATCAACCGTCGTACTACCACTATTTACAGAATCTTGCGCTATCTTAAAGAACTTCAACGTCCATTTTTTAAGTCTGGCAACCTTATTGACCTTCTTCCTTCAAGTCAGAGTGAAGTTGCTCGTTCCCTTGGTGTTCATCCAAGTACTGTGAGTCGTGCTCTCTTTGGTAAGAGCATTCTCACACCTCAGGGTGATGAGAGGTCTCTTAAATTTTTCTTCTCTCGTCGCTGGACAGGTAATCTTATTAAAAAGGTTATTTTAAGGGAGAAACAGAAAGCTACACAGGGGTTTTATTCTCCTTTGACCGATGAGTTAATCAGAGAAAAGATTATTGAGGATTATGGAATAAGTCTTTCAAGACGTACAGTTTCCAAATACAGAAAGGCTTTGAAAATACCTCCCTCTCACTTAAGACATAGGCAAGCTCGCCTTTAGCTTCCTTCTTCTCTTTACATCTTAAAGTTTTTTTAAAATTTGCCGATATATATGACAGTATGTGGTGAGTACCACCATCATTTAAGGAAGTAAAAATTGTTCTTTGGCTTTTAAAATACCGAGAAAATCAGGTCCCTCATAGAAGGAAAAAATCTTATGAGCAAATTGAGATAGCTTATCGTCGCCCATTACATAGTTGTAAATATCAACCTGTTCTTTTACCAGTTCAGGACTTGATCCTGTTAGATCGGCAATACTGGATGGTTTAATTCCCTGGCGATAAAGCAGACCAATTCTCAAAAACTCTTCAATACACATTTCTACGAAGTTTCTTGAGTACCCTGTGGAAAAGGATATTTCAGCTTCGCTAAATCCCTGAAGAAACATCTTTACTATTTGTTGTTTATTCAAGCTGCTGGTCAGAAGCAGGGGAAGTTTAGCTCGAGTTATCACCTTGATACCGCGAGATTCAAGTTCCTTTATATATTCTACAACGGTCCTTCTATCAAGAAA
>JAGGZA010000118.1 GCA_021162265.1 Candidatus Aerophobota bacterium
AAATGTTAAATGTAGATGAGCAGCTCCATTTGATAAAGAGAAATACCGCAGAGGTAATACCAGAGGATGAACTTGCAAGAAAGATAAAACGCAAGGGTTCTCTAATTATAAAATTTGGAGTAGACCCGACTACTCCTGATATTCATCTTGGTCATTCGGTAATACTTTTAAAACTTCGCACTCTTCAGGATTTAGGTCATAAAGTTGTTTTGCTTATAGGAGATTTTACGGCTCGTGTGGGAGACCCTACCGGAAGAGTGAAAGCAAGGAAACCTCTCACTGTAAAGCAGATAAGAGAGAATGCTAAGACCTATCGGGAACAGGCTTTTAAAATTCTCGATCCCTCTAAGACCAGGATTGACTATAATTCTCGCTGGCTTGGAAAGATGAATTTCTCCCAGGTTCTGAAGCTTACCTCCCGCTATACAGTTGCCAGAATGCTGGAAAGAGACGATTTCTCACTTCGTTACAGGGAAAATATACCTATCGGTTTGCATGAGTTTTTGTATCCCTTAATGCAGGCTTACGACTCAGTTGCTCTGAGGGCGGATGTAGAAATCGGAGGGACTGATCAGAAGTTCAATCTTCTTCTGGGAAGATATATTCAAAAATCCTACAGGCAATCTCCTCAGGTTATTATTACCATGCCTATTCTGGAAGGACTGGATGGAAAGGAAAAAATGAGCAAATCTCTTGGCAATTATATTGGTGTGACCGAACCTCCTTCTGAGATGTACGGGAAGATAATGTCAATTCCCGATGAGCTTATATTCCGCTATTTTCGTCTGCTTACGCTTTTGCCTGAGAGTGAGATTGAGAGGTTGGAGAAGAGTTTTAAAGAGGGAAAGCTCCATCCCAAGAAGGCAAAGAAGATGCTTGCTTTTGAGCTTGTCAGATTTTACTATAGCGAAGAGGAGGCAAAGTATCAGGATGAAAGGTTTGAGCGAGTTTTTTCGAAAAAGGAGGTTCCTCCTGAACTTGTATCTTATCCTGTTAATACAGATAAAATATGGGTGGTAGAGCTTTTGAGGTTAACCGGTCTTGCCAGAAGTGGTTCAGAAGCAAGAAGGCTCATTCAGCAGGGAGGGGTGAAATGGGATGGGGAAAGAATCAGAGAAATTGACCGGATTATTTTCTTGAGAGGGGAGCATATCCTCCAGGTGGGAAAGAAAAAATTTTTAAAAGTTGTGAAAAGGTGAATATTATGCTTTTAGGTATTATGGCTGATTCTCATGATAATTTGTTTAAAATAGAAGAAGCTGTTAATTTTTTTAATCAAGAGAGAGTTGATCTTGTGTTGCATGCAGGGGACTTTATAGCTCCTTTTGTGGTAAGAAAGTTTAAGATGCTGAGATGTCCTTTAATTGGAGTATTTGGTAATAATGACGGAGAAAAAAAGGGACTGAAGGATAAGATATTATCCATTGGAGGTGAGATTTACAATCCTCCTTATTCTTTTATAAAGAATGGAAAGAGAATTCTTTTGCTTCATGATCCTGAAAAGTTAAAAAAAATAGATTTGAATCCCTTTGATTTGATAATTTATGGACATACTCATCAAAGCGAGATTAAGAGAAAAGAGGGAAAAGTTTTTATTAATCCCGGTGAGTGCGGAGGATGGCTTACCGGGAAGTCTACAATAGCTCTTTTAAATCTGGATACCTTGCAGGTAATTATAAAGTCACTGGAGTAGTTTTTCTCTTCTGTATACTATCCCCTGGGCTTCAGCTATGAGCTGTTTCTGGGAGTTCTTTACTGTTATTTGATAGAGTCCAATTTTAGATCCACAGTATTCTTCTTTTGCTTCAGCAGTTAGAGTGTCTCCCACAGAAGGGGCTTTTATGTAACTTATATTCATCTAAAGGGCAACGGAAACTTTACCTCTGGAATTAGATGCAGCGGCAAAAGCCTGATCTGCCAATGAAAAAATAAGACCTCCATGAATATATCCGAGAAAATTTAAGAAATCCTCTTTTATCCTGAGGCTTACTTTGCCATAGCCTTTTTCAACTTTTTCTAATTTTATCCCCAGGAAACTGGCATAAGGGTCTTTTTTTAATTTTTGCTTTAAAAGAGAAAGATTGTTTTTTTCTTCCATCTTTTACCTCTTGTATCTTAATTTTTTAATTTGATTTCAATATTCTTATTATGTCTTTATGTAATGTTCCATTAGAGGCTATATAACCTCTACTCCGAGAACTCCAGGGTCTGCCGGACATGTCAGTAACTTTACCTCCTGCTTCTTCTACAATAAGGGCTCCAGCAGAAAAATCCCATGGTCTGTCATGGTAGTCTATCACGATATCTATTTTTCCTTCTGCAGCATAAGAAAGACTCCTTGCACTGGAGCCAAACATTCTCAAGCTAAAAGTTTCCTTTGTTAGCTTTTCCAGATTATGCAGCATGGTTTTTCCCCTGTCAAGTTTAATGCTGCTATCGTAAACAACAAAAGCCTGGTCTATCTTTCTTTCAGAAACTTTTATTTTTTTACCATTTAAGTATGAGCCCTCTCCTTTTTGAGCGAAGTAAAGCTGGTTTCCAAAAGGTATATAAATTACACCCAGAATAACATCTTCTTTATATTCAAGAGCTATAGAAACCCCAAAAATTTCTATACCTCGCACATAGTTATGAGTCCCATCAAGAGGGTCTATTATCCATCTGTACTCTGAGCTTCCCTTCAGCTGTTTGCTTTCCTCAGACAAAATGGAGTGTTCGGGGTATCTTTTCCTGATCAGGCTAATTATTTTTTTCTCCGCCTCAAGATCAACGTTGGTAACAAGGTCTCCCCTTTTTTTGACATTTATTTTACTAACCTTGCCAAAATTTTCAGTGAGTATTTTTCCTGCTTCTTTTGCAGCTTGAATTGCTATTTTTTCCATTTGCCTTTTCACCTTTTGTTTTTTTAAATTGTTTGTATTTCTTTAAAATTCTTTTAAGCAGTTCCTCCAGTTTTTTGTCTCCTATCCTTTTTGCTGTTTCCTCTACCCAATCCAGTTCCTTTTTCTCTAATTTAACTGTAACTTTTCTGCTGTTGACTTTTCTCTTTCTACCGGAGGAATGGGATACACTTCCTACACTAAAGTGTATATCTTTAATAATTTCTTCTTCCTGGTTTTTGTTGAACTCTGAAATTATTTTTTCTTTAAAATGATAAAGCTGCGTTAACCAGGCAGAGCTGTCTACTTTTACAAAGAGATTTCCCTTCCGGATGGTAACAGGCTGTGAGTGTTTACTTATTGTTTTTCCCACTGCCTGTGACCATGACTTTAAAATGTTAACCTGTTTAATCTTGGTATCAATACCAAGTTGATAAAATAAACTTTTTAATACATCACCTACTCGCGAGGGTGGATTATTATCCATCATTTAATCTACCTCACCTTCTCTTATATGAAAGATTCTGCTTTTTTCCAGAAAATCCTTGCTGAATTCCCCTGTGTTTTGTGTTGCAATAAAGACCTGTCCCTTGCCTTTTACTAAATCCAGAAGCAATTTTATCCGTTTGAAGTCAAGGTCTGAGGGAACATCATCCAGCAAAATTATAGGAATATCACCTTCTCTTTCTCTAAGGAGCTCTACCTCAGCTAATTTGAGAGCAATGGCTGTTGTTCTTTGATCTCCCTGGGAGCCAAAAACTCTTTGGTTAATTTTGTTAACTATTATCTGAAAATCATCTCTATGAGGACCTATAAGACTCATTCCATTTTCTACTTCTTTATCCTTTACAAGTTTTATTTTCTGGTAAAATTTTTCCTTTATTTTTCTTATAGAAAGGTCATTATCTTCCTCATCAAGGAAAGAGGAATTATACACAAGACGAATGGAGCAGGTTGATCCCCTCAATCTTGGATATATATTTGACAGACAGGATGCTAATTTTCTCAGGACTTTAAGGCGAAGATAGACTATTTCAGAGCCTAATTGTAAAAATTGAGAATTCCAGCCCAACATCTGATGGGCTGGGTACTCTCTTTTTTCCCTGAGTTTCCTTAAAAGGACATTCCTCTGATTCAAAACTTTACTAAAGGAAAACTTTATATAGGAGAAATTGGGATACAGGAAGGAGGTAATTTCATCCAGAAAATTCCTTCGGTAAAAAGGCCCTCCCTGAACTATTTTTACATCTTGTATAGAAAATGCAACCATCCAGAGCCAGTAATTTATATTTTTAATAGGAACCTTATGGGAATTTACCCGGCGTAATTTCCTTGAGTTTTTAGCTAAGGAGAGTTCATATTTCAAAAAATTACCTTTTCTTTCTCCTTCTCCTCCAAGATAAAAGCTATCTTTTTCCCATTTTATCAGCCTGTCATCCTCAAAGGTGCGGAAAGAAATTCCCCTTCCCAGACAATAAATAGCCTCTATTAAATTGGTTTTTCCCTGGCTGTTTCCTCCTACAAAAATATTTATGGAGGGAGAGAATTCCAGATTAAGGCGGGAAAAATTACGAAAATTCAAAATTTGGATATTTTTTAACCACAATAAAAAATCCCTGTTACTCTTCTCTTAACTTAACTGGCATTAATATGTGAAGGTAGTTTTTGCTTTCCTTTGGTAAAAATACTCCAGGAGATTCCTGGTCTATCAAATGGACCTCAACTATCTCCCCCTCTATTGCTCTTAGTGCTTCAAGAAGGAATACCGCATTAAAGCTAATCCCCATTTTATCTATTTCTCTATCCTTTTTTATAGGAATTTTTTCGTAGGCACTTCCCAGACCTGCGGAAGTTGAGCTTATAGCGAGGCTATTTTCCTCCAGGTAGAATTTTACCAGACGAGTCTGCTCTTCAGATAAAAGTGAAACCCTTTTTATTGCAGCTATAAACCTTTCCTTATCTACTTCAAAGCTTACTTTATAATCCCTGGGTATGACACCCTGATAGTCAGGAAATTTTGCCTCAATTAACTGCGAAAAAAAGGAAAAGCCGGATGTTACAAAGAGGATTCTGTTTTCTTCTATTCCTATTTTAACCTCTCCCTCCCCACTTAAGATTTTTGTTAGCTGTCTTGCCGCTTTTAGTGGGATGAGTACTTTAAAGGGTTCAGAGATAGATGGATGAGGAATTGTTAAATAAGAAAGCCTGCGACCATCTGTAGCTACAGCCTTGAGAAAGAAACCTTCTTTTTCCTGATTTTCAGGCGAGCTTTCCAGCAAGACACAGTTGAGATTAGGTCTTACCTCATCCTGTCCAGCAGAAAACATGGTTTTTGTTAAAATTCCCTGGAGAGTATTTTGAGATAGAGAAAGTGTAGTTTTTGTTATGGGAGGAACTTCAGGAAACTCCTCGCTCGGTATTGCTACAAGAGTAAAGGAGATATCATTCATTTTTATTAAACTCTTGGTTTCATCTGCTTCAAGGGAAAATTTACCCGTAGGGAGCTCTCTTAAGATAGAATGTAGCTTGTCCCCCGGCAGACAGATGCTCCCCTCTTCTTCAACATCTGCCTCGAAAGATGAGCGTATAGTAGTTTCTAAATTTGTTGCAGTTACCTCAACCCTCTTTTCTTTTGCCGAAAGAAGAATGTGAGAAAGTATAGGGAGAGTTTTGCTTGTTATAGCATTTTGTGCTATTCTTACTCCCTCTATTGCCTTCTCTTTATCACAAATTACCTTCATTTATGCTCCCTCAAAGATTTATGTAATTGTACTTTTTCCTTATTAGTTTGTCAACTGCAGTTCTAATAAGTCAGAATTACTATGAAAACCAGGTTTTTAAACATATTATCTGGTGAGAAAGATTAATATGGGTGGGTTTATTAAACTCTTGCCAGAGATAGATCCGAGAGGTCTAACTGGTAATTTCGGCTAAGATAAAATGAGAGTATTTCAAGTAGCATAGATAAGTCAACATTTTTCACTCTTACATTATCCGGGGTGATTAAACGAATAGGTGCAAAGTTCAAGATACCTTCCACTTTTCCCTCTATAAGTTTGTTTGCTGCATACTGGGCTGCTGATGCAGGAGTCGTGATTATCCCTATTTTTACTTTGTAGCGAGGCAGAAGCCTGGGGATTTTTTCTACATCGTGGACTTTCACACCCTCAAGAGTTTTACCTATTTTTTCAGGGTTATTATCGAAGGCAAGTTTAACTTGAAATTTGTCCTTTTTAAACCCTGGATAAGCGAGAAGAGCGGTACCTAATTTACCAACTCCCACAATAGCTAATTCTTTTTTCTGATTGAGAGAAAGAATTCTAATAATTTCCTCTTTTAGTTTTTCCACCTTATACCCTCTTCCTCGAATGCCAAAATATCCAAAGTAAGCCAGATCTTTTCTAATCTGATTATCAGGAACACCTATCCATTTTGAGAATTGCTTGGAAGAGAGCACCGAATTATTCGGCAACTTTTCCAGAGCCCTTAGATAAAGAGAAAGACGCTGAACCGTAACTTCAGGAGCTTTAAATATTAACATATTGTTTTCCCACTTAGTTTTGAGTTTAAGAGGGCTCTTTTGATTTTCCTTTAAGATAACTATCTATTCCTTCAGCAGCTCTCTTGGCATCAGCAATAGCAGTTACAGCATCTAAATTGAGGTTGACAATGTCACCGCCGGCAAATACTTTTGGCAGGGAAGTTTTCCCATTATCATCAACTTTTACCTTTCTGCGAGGAGTGAACTCTAATTTTTTAAACATATCCTGAGGGATAAATGAAAAATCCAGAGCCTGTCCAATAGCTTCAATGACCATATCTCCTTCCAAAAACATCTGTTTATCTTCATAAAAGGTTGGATTAAATCTTCCCTGCTCGTCAAACACAGATTTTACTTTTACACATAAAAGACCTTTTACTTTGCCATTTTCAACCTTAATTTCCTTAGGTCCCCAGCCAGGGTTAAATTCTATTCCTTCCTCCTTTGCCTCTTCAATTTCTTCTTCTGTAGCTGGCATTATATCCCAGTCCTCCAAGGAAACTGTTTTAGTAATTACTTTTTCTCCTGGATACTGAATGTGTTGTAATCTCAGGGACTCCCGGGCAACATCCATCGCTACATTTCCTCCACCTATGACTATAACTTCCTTACCTACTTTTACTCCTTTGCCAATTTTGTTTTCTCTGAGGAATAGAAGAGCAGGATAAGCCTTGTCCGAATTCTTAACACGAGTGGAACGAGATACAGTTGTTCCTATCCCAAGATAGATAGCATCATAATTTTTATAAATATCTTCAAATGAAACATCTTTACCAACCGTGGTATTAAACTTAAACTTTACACCCAGGGATGCGATATAATTTACATCCTTATCAATGCTCTCAACTGGTAGGCGATAGGGTGGTGGTCCTATTCTCATCATACCACCACCTCCCGGTAGAGAATCAAATACAGTAACCTCATGTCCTTTTAACCTCAAGAAATAAGCTACTGACAAGCCGCCCGGTCCTGCACCGATAACTGCCACCTTTTTCCCTGTTGTTTTAGCTGGAGCAAGTTCCAGGGCTTCTTTGTAGTCTTTTATCATATCAGAGGCATATCTCTTTAGCCACCTTATGGCTACTGGTTCTCCTCTCAAGCCAAGAGAGCAGACCTTCTCACAATGTTTCATACATATTCTTCCACAGATAGCAGGGATAGGATTGTCTTCAAATATTTTTCTTAAAG
Source organism: Candidatus Aerophobota bacterium (assembly GCA_021162265.1). GTDB lineage: Bacteria > Aerophobota > Aerophobia > Aerophobales > B3-G15 > CBFDTW01. The sequence goes on from JAGGZA010000118.1 coordinate 7,609, forward strand.
ATTCATCGGGTTTATCCTCGTAAATTGCCTTTATGTAGTCGGAGATTTTTAAGTGTGCAGGACAAGCATCTTCGCACAGTTTACATTCAAGGCAACGAGAGGCTTCTCTTTTTGCTTCTTCCCTGCTATAGCCTATAACCTGTTCTATAAACGATAGTTTTCTTTCTTCAGGTGGGACCTGAGGCATAGGTACACGTTTTGGTTCAAATAAGGAGTAATTTAAGTCTGATACAAACCCTTCATTATCCTTCCTGCGATGTGCAAGACTTGCCTTAAGCACAGAGTATTCCTCAGCGGGCAGGAAATGTTCTTTGTCTGTTTTTTCATCTTTTGCCAGTAAAGAGAAGGTGTTCTTATCAAAGTGAATATGGAGGTAATCTCGGGAGAGTTTTAAAGAGCCAGGAGGACAGATATCTACACAGAGACCACAAAAACAGCATCTTCCATAGTCAATCTTGGGACGCTCGTTCTTTTCTCCCGGTTTTGGCTTAATTTCAGGAACCTCCACCATGGTTATTGCTTTATTGGGACATATGTCAGCACAATTTCCGCATCCTGTACATTTATCCCAATCATTTAAATGAAATCCCCTGTATCTTAAGGAGGGTTCCTTTTGTTCAAAAGGATACCTTAAAGTTCCTGGTTTTTCAAAGAGGTATTTAATTGCCTTGAATGGTTTTAAGAAACTTCCCTTTTTAACCTGTGATTTGTCTTTCATCTGTCTATCTCCGGAGCAGTTACATATAAGCTTATCATAATATTGCCCACGTCAGCAATGCTGGCGTTTTTTAAAAGCTTTTCCAGAATAGTAAGCCCGTGAGGATAGGAAGGAGTTCTGAAATGAACCCTGTATGGTTTATCCTCTCCGTTGCTTACCAGATAAAGACCCAGTTCGCCGCGGGACGATTCAACTCTAACATAAGTTTTCCCTTCCGGGATTTTCCACTTAAATGGATTGGGAATTTTATTGTAAACTTCCCCCTCGGGCATTTTCTCAAAACATTGCATTATAATATGCACGCTTTGAATCATCTCATCTCTTATCACCCAGATTCTTGAATAGGCATCACCATCTTCTCTTGTAGGAACATCAAACTCTATCTTATCATACGCAGCGTAAGGCTCAGCTTTTCTAATATCATAGTTCACTCCTGTTGCCCTTAAAACTTGACCTGTTGCTCCCAATTTTTTTGCCTCTTCTCTGGTTATCTTTCCTACGTCCTTTGCTCTTCTGTAAAAGAGGCGGTTGTCAAAGAAAGTACTATCATAGTCTGGTATACGGCTTCCTATGGCGCATCAAATCATCTAAAATGTAACCAAAGAGGTACTGGTTGAATCATTTAAAAAGTAACCGAAATATGATACAATCCTCCCTGGATATTTTATTTACTCCAGGGAGGTAAGGAGATGAATATGGATTTGACACGAGTATAAAATAAAGTAAATGTGTCAGGAGATTGTTACCAGAAGGATCCTTAATCTAAAGTGTGTTGATTAAATTCAAGAAATACACTGTCTTTATTAACTCAGGACAGGCTATCTTATACACCTGGAGAAACTGCTGACCAGCTCCTCTATTCTATCCTCAAAGCTTTCTTCGTTCTGACAGGAAAAACAATCCCTCATATAATTTTGCATGATTAACATACCTATCTATTTTTCCAACCACTGCCCGGACAGCACTTATCTGCATTAAAATATCAGAGCAAGGAGCATCTTTTTCAACCATTCGTTCCAGACCATTTATCTGACCCTCTACTTTTTTCAACCTTTTTAAAAGGTCTTCCTTTACTTTACCTGCAACCATAATAATTTCTCTTCTTGCATTTTATAGCGTCTTATTTTTATCCTGTTTTTATTTATATTGATTTTTTCTTTTTTTGCAAGTTCTCTAATACATCTACCATTTTTTTAACTTCTTCCAGTTCTACATCCAATTCCTTCCCGCTTAAACAATTCTTGAATATTCTTTCGTCCCTCGGTATGACCGCTATAACTTTGTCTTTCTCTACAGAATTTAAGAGAATATCTCTGGTATCTTCATCAACTTTATTTAAAACATACCAGAAGTCCTTATTAATGGCTTTTGCCATTTCGCTTATCTTTTTAGAAAGCTTTATGGACTCTCGAGAAGGTTCAACAACTACTATAATAATATCACAATTTTTATCCACTCCCCTTCCGAGATGTTCAATTCCTGCATCTGTATCTGCAATGAGAAATTCATTTTTGCCAAGTTCAATAACTTCCAGAAACTTTGAGGAAAGAGCATTGATAGGACAGGCGCACCCTTCTCCGAAGTCATAAATTTTCCCCATGGCAAGAAGTTTTATATTTTCTTTTTCAGATAGATACTCCTCAGGAATTTCATCTATCTTCCATCCTTTCTGGAGGGTTTTGACTTGGTCAAATAAGAGCTTTTTCCCACCAAAATAATTCATAAAATCCTGCGGAGCTTCCACTCCAAGTTGACTGTGCAGACCAAAGTTTGATTCATCTGTATCAATTACCAGTACTTTTCCCCCTCTTCTACTTATCTCCTTTGCGAGAAGAGTTGATATAGTGCTTTTTCCACAACCTCCCTTACCACATACAAGAATTTTCATTTTTTCGTTTCTCTCTTTATTTTTTTATCTGTTATATTTAATTGTTATTATTCAATCTCAAGTGGACTTACCTCCAGCTGGCGTGGTCTTTTCACTTTACTCCAATCATGTGGGTCTCTTGGTTTTCTAAGTTTATCAAGTTCTCCTAACTTTTTTAAACGCTCATAAATTAGTATCCAGGCACAATCCTTTTCAGGGTCTACTTCACATTTTCCATTCTGGGAGCCGCCACAAGGACCATTTAAAAGCCCTTTTGCACATTGAGTTAATGGGCAGATGCCAGCTACTCTACCTAACTCACATTCTCCACACTGCTGGCATTTTTCTTTAAATAAGGTAGGACCTCCTCCCATATGTCCCATGGGATTGGTTCCTGGATAAATTGGTTTTGTTAAATTGTATTCCTTTTCCAGTACAAATTCTCTCACTGTTTGAAGTCCATCTCCACAGGATAGCATTAAAATAGCATCACATTCCTCAATCTCTTTCCTGTACTTACTTAGACGCTTTTTGCTCCAGGGAGCGTAACAGGTAAACTCTCCAAATGGTGGTGCGATAGCAGCTAATACTTCTTTTCCCTCTCTTGTTAAAGTATTTGCCATCTCCTTTACCTCTGGTTCGCCTCCTGTATGAAAAACCGTAGCACAGCCGCCACACCCTATTATAACTATTTTCTTTTTCCCCTCCAGATATTCTAAAATCTCTTCAAGTGGTTTTTGCACTTGTCCAATCATATCTTTCTCCTTCTATTATATTTACCCACCAGCCAGATATTCTCCTGCATTATATTTTTTTTATCCGGCTGTTTTTTTAAAAATTTCGTTATATTATATTGTGGAAACAATTCTTGTCAATTTATATATAAAATTTAAAATACCCCTACTTCTCTTGTCGATTATAATCCTGCTTTGTTTTTAGATGAGCTGGGTTTTTACTTTAACTTTATTTGCGGCAATTTAATCCTGTTAAGGAAATTCCCTTACAGAAGGATTAATTTCGTATAGAAGTTTATTTGCTGGAGCTAACTTAAGGAATGGACTGATTAGTCCTGCGCCTTTTAGTTCTGCAATTAAAGCTCCAGTTCTATCTTCCATGTTGAACTCTCTGGCTACCTCTCTTATATCTTGAGCGTTAACCTTATTATTTTTAGCTTTTTGTCTTATTCTTTTATAAAAATCAGGCATATTCTTCCAATAAGATTCTCCAATTTGCTTAAAATAAGTAGTAATAGCGTGGTTGATATTCCACTCGCCTTTCCTGTAGAGAACACTAATTAGTATTTTAATAATATTGGGCATTTTATACTTTTCTCCTGGCTTTATTAAAAGTAATTTATCTTTCCAGGCTTCGCTCCTGGAGGAGATGACAGGCAAAAGCAGTTTGCTTTGTTCTGCTGCCAGAAGAAAATCCTCAATTTCCTCTTCTCCTATTATTTCTACTATCTCTTCATAAGAAATTGTGGTCTTTTGTGAGGCAAGATATAAAGTTTTCAGCAAAGCATCCTCATCTGTATTAAGGGTAAGAATTTCCCTTAACATCTCTCTATCCTCTTTAATTCTAACTTACAGATTGGACTTTTTCTTTAATAGTTGACTTCTTATCTCTTCGGTCATCTATCTTTAAAGTAGTTACTACTCTACTTATCCCTTCATTTAGAACTGCCTCGTGCATTTTCTTTGCTAAGGATAGGAGCAAGTCCAATGAGTCTGCCTCTACAATAGTTGCCATAGCAGTTAATTCATATTTTATATTTTTCTCCTCTTTTAGTATCCTCAGAGCACTTGCTATATATCTGCTAACCGACGGAGTTTTTGTACCCAGTGGTATGATGTTTACTTCCATAATAGGCATTTAGCACCTCCCGACTTTTATCTTTTCCTTGGTTCTTCTAATTTAAAGCTCAAGAAAAAACCTGCAAAAACAGCTAAGGCGGTCAATATAAATAGAGTGGCAAAGGAAATGTACTGGATTATTATTCCTCCAGCCAAGGGGAAAATAGCTGTTGGCGCAAGAAAAGTATTGCTTAAGCTTATATAAGTTGGGCGTTTTTTACTGGGAGAAATATCCAGCAAATAATTGGTGTAGCCTATTCTGCCTCCATTTATGAAAAATCCTATCAAAACAAACACCAGTATAAAAAGAGAAGAAAATCCTGGATTTATCAGGAGAGCAACGACAGGGGTAAGAAAACTTATAGCTAAGCTCATTTGAATAACTCTTCTGTTGCCGATATAGTCCGATACGTATGCCCATAAGAGGTTGGATAATAATCCGCCTACCATTTGTGCTGAGATAAAAATTCCCACCATACCAAGGTTTATTTTCAGGATATCCTTAGCGTAAATGACATAAAAAGGCAAAGCTAAGCTACCGGTTCCTCTTAAAAATTGGACAAGGAGAAATCTCTGGTAATTTCTATCATCTCTTAACGTTGCTATGGCTTCTCTCAGGAAATGTCTGAATTTTACTACCCTTCTATGTACCTCCTCTACAGGTTCCTTTACCAATCCTAAAGCTATGTAAGAAAAGCTTATAAATATGAAAGAAAGAAAAAATAAGAAAGAAAAATTCTTAGGGAAAGGTATTTCTTTATTACTCAGGATTTGCTGGACTACAAACCCTGCACCGATGGCTAAGATCCCACCAAGAAGTTGTCGATAACCAAAAAATCTTCCCCTCAGGTTAGAGGGAAGGGCTTTTCCCCATATATCCATGAAAGGTATACTGGCTACACCTCCCATAAAGGTGAAAAGTGCAAGCAGGAGAAAGGAGGACAAGAGGAGAAAAAAAGTTTGAGAGCCATTAAAACAAAAGATAAGTCCGGCAAGAATGCCCCAGCATAATGCTCTGACAACAATAGCTGTAATTAGTAGAGGTTTTTTGTGAATTTTGGTTTCTAATTTATTGGCTACAAATAATTGAGGTAAAACGCTGCCTAATCGGGAAAAAGACCCTTTTGTTTCTACAGTAGAGGCAAAAAGTCCAATGAGAACTTTGGAATTAGTTAAACTATTTATAAATGCAGGAAGGACGGTATTGGGATCGCTAAATCCCATTCCTCCATTGAAAAATATTCCGTGCAAAAGACCCATAGCAAAGTTCCATTTTAACTTATTCCCCTTTCTGTCCGATGTTTTTATCTTCATTAAAACAAATTATCTGCTTAATTTTTTAAAATTTAAAATATAACCATTAGTATAGCTATATTCATGAATAAGCCTTTTAGAATATTTTTTCTCAAGATAAAAGTTTGCCTCTCTTGCTTCTTCTTCAATTTCTTTTAATCCTATATGTTCTGGATATATCGAAAGAAAACCCTCAGGTTTTAAGACTCTGTAAGCTTCTTTCAACAGTTTTTTTCTTTCGTTTGTTGAAAAATAATAAGAATGCAAAATATCATAAAACAAAACTACGTCAATACTTTTGTCATTTAAAGGTATTTTTAACTGTCCTTTTGTTTCTATTGTTTTTATATTTTCCAATCCTGCTAATTTGGCTTTTTTCAAGAGTTCCGTGAGTTTAAATGCACTTTTATCAAGAGCAAAAACTCTTCCTTTTTCTCCAACTATTTTTGCAGCAGGTAGAGAATAATTTCCCTCACCACATCCAAAGTCTAAGATAGTATGTTCCTTTTTAATGCCAATTTCTCTTAAGACCTTTTCACCTTCTTTTCCAAGCCATTTTTCTATATCAGTTTCCATTTTTATTCTCAAGACAGCCTAAAAGGAGGGTTTTAAATCTATCCAGGGATATCTTATAAGGTTCTATTTCAAGTTTCATCCAGTCAGAGAACTCAAGGATTTTTTCAGGAAATTGCTGACAGTATTCATCAAAGAAACCTACAGCATCCAGCAGAATTGCTTTCTGATGTTGAGGAAAGGTTTCATTGGCTTTGGCGGCATCCCATTCTTCAAAAATTTTTTTCCAGTTTTCTATCCACCCAGGTGAAAGCCAGTAGATTTTTTCCCCCTGACTTATTTTTTCTCTTTCTTCAGCGCTTGTTAGCATATCAATGCAACTTCTGGCTTGTATTCTCGATATTCCTTTTCCCTGCTCCTGGATTACCTTGTCTATATCTCTGAATGGATTTACGGGGTCAAGATAGCATCTTTCTCCATAAACTACTATTATTTTCTGGGAGTATTTCCTGGCATTTAATAATTGCCTTACAAGTTGCCTCTCCAGTTCAGTTTGCCTTTCATGTAATCCTGGTGCGGTGTAAAGAATTCTATCAGCATCCAAAAAGCCCGTATTTCTCAAATAATTTAATTCTCTTCTTAATGTTCCGCAGGATACAATTGAGTAACCTTTAAAAGATAGGTAATTTTCCATGGTGTAGTTTATCCTCCTTTTCAAAAATTTAATTTAAGGTTAAAAAGAAGTTTTACTTTCCTTGAGCATTTCCATATATTCCTTTGCATATTTACCATTTATGGCTCCCTCAAAAAGCTCTCCTCTTTTTATCTTTTCAAGCGCCAGATACTCGCTGACAGCCATACCGGTAATAGCTCCTTCTGCAGCACAGGTAATTACATGCCGTTCACAACCGGTGATTTCTCCACAGGCAAACACTCCCTGTTTATCTGTCATCATTGATTTATTATTGGTCTTTATGAACTTTCCATTAAAGCTTATTTGTTTCCAGCAAGATTAGATTAGGAGTTTACTTTATTTCATTTTATCCTTCCCAGCTTTCCTGCTCCATAATTAAAAATTTTTGAATCTCTTCCTGGCTCATTACTGTTACTTTAACATCAACTT
>JAGGZA010000090.1 GCA_021162265.1 Candidatus Aerophobota bacterium
TCTTTAACCTATGGGATTCTCAGATTTGCTAATTTTGCCCATGGCGATGTAATGGCAACAGGAGCATTCCTTGCTTTCTCCTTTTTAATTCTCCTGCAAAAATTAGGATTACCTTCATATCCCTTCCATCCATTATCCTTTGGTCTTCCTTTAATCCTGGCTTTTATTCTCAGTATGATAGCAACAGGAGGGGTTGCTATTGCCATTGATAAGGCAATTTACAAAAGACTACGTACCACAAGAAGTATAACTCTTTTAATTGCCTCTGTGGGAGTTGCCTTTATACTAAGAAATGCTCTTCAATTTATCTGGGGTCCTGACCCTCGATATTATATAAAAAAAATACAGGTAGCTATTAAGGTACCTTTCCTGGGGATAAGAATAAAACCTGACGAGGTATTTGTAATAATTGTTTCCATATCTCTTGTCGTGTTATTGCATCTTTTCTTAACAAAAACTCGCACAGGTAAAGCAATGCGAGCAACCTCGGACAACATGGACCTTGCTCGAGTATCAGGCATAGATACAGAAAACGTAATTAAATGGACCTGGGCAATTGGATCAGCTCTGGCAGCTGCAGGAGGAATACTGGCAGGGATTGAAGATAAATTCATAACTCCCAACCTTGGATGGGATATGCTCCTTCCTATATTTGCTGCTGTAATACTTGGAGGAATAGGAAATCCCTACGGTGCCATGCTGGGAGGGATGATAATTGGTTTTTCCGGCGAGCTTTCAACTCTATTTATCTCCACCTCTTACAAACCTGCAGTAGCCTTTATAATAATGGTGGTGATGCTTTTAATTAAACCAAAAGGGCTGCTGGGAGAAGAGTAAGAAATGAACACAATTATCGGTATCTTAAACTATGCAGTGTTTTTTGCCATAACAGCAGGGATATTTGCAGTTCTCTGCCTTGGCCTAAATATCCAGTGGGGGTATACCGGTCTTTTTAACATAGGTATTGCTGGATTCTATGCAATAGGTGCCTATACTTCTGCCCTTATCTCTGGACCACCCCCTGGACCTATGGACTGGAGAGTAGTAGGAGGATTCCAGCTTCCCTGGCCAGTAGGATTTATAGGAGCAGCTCTTGTAAGTGGTCTAATTGCTTTTCTTATAGGGATTCCTACTTTAAAGCTTAAAGAGGATTACCTGGCAATTGCCACCATTGGTATAGCTGAGGTTATAAGGCTTATCCTCAAGAATGAAAGCTGGTTGACAAACTCTGTGTGGGGAATTAAACACATACCTGCACCTCTTTCCCATCCTATAGAGAAAAGTGTAAGAGCTTTTCTGGAAAAGAACCCTCATCTCCCTTTCTGGATACAAAATCTCCTGTCCAATGCCTATAACCTCTTTTACCTGGGGCTTATAATCCTCATTTTAGCAATGCTTTACTGGATAAGCGAGAAAATGATAAGGTCTCCCTGGGGAAGAGTGCTAAAAGCAATAAGAGAGGATGAAATAGCAACAGCAACCTCAGGTAAGAATGTTTTCTGGTTTAAGATGCAATCTCTGGTTATTGGAGCAATGATAATGGGAATGGCAGGGAGTTTATATGCTCATTATGCCCGGTTTATTGACGCCAGCAGTTTTGAGCCATTTTTTGGAACATTTTTAATCTGGGTAATGCTAATTGTTGGAGGAAGCGGCAATAATCTGGGAGCTATCCTGGGAGCCTTTGTTATATGGGGAGTATGGGCAGGGACTGAGTTTTTAACCTCACAATGGGGACTAACAGGATACAGAGCCGCAAGTCTTAGAATAATTCTTGTGGGAGTAATACTGGAGATTATTATAATTATAAGACCGAGAGGAATTCTGGGAGAGGAAAAAGTCATCTCAACCATTTTGAGGAAGAGGATAGATAAATAAAATAAGGGAGAAGCTTTTATCTTCCCCCTTATTTTATTTGCTATTTTCCACCTTCTAAGATGAAACGCTGACTTTTATTATCTTTACAGTCCTGGCCCTTCCCTCAAAGTTCTGCCATATCTCTATTGCTCCTTCCACCACATCTCCATTTTTATCAAAGGTAATAGGACCTGAAACTCCCTGATAATTTATATCCTTACCCTCCTTGAGAAGCTTAAATGCCTTTGAAAACTCATTATAGGTGACCTTTTCTCCTGGTGGATTTGCAACAGCACGTAGATTATCCCTTATAGCTGTCCCCTGTTCTTCCTGAGTCATACTCAGAAAAGATGGACCTACCTTTTGAATAGCAAGGGCAATAAGGGCAAGGGCATCATAACACTGGGCTCTAAAAGGAACAGTAGAAGTACCAAAGGCTTTTTTGTAATCTTCTTCAAAGGCTTTGGCTACAGATATTTCCAGAGCCCCTGGAGCTGTACCAAAAGTCCCCTCAATATATTCGGCTGCAGGACCTCCAGCTACAGCCTCTCCCTTCATCCCATCGGAGAAAAGATAAGTCCCTTCATAACCTAACTCTACTGCCTGAACCAACATTTTATTCCCATCTACAGGATAACCAATAAGATTTATGACACCAGGATTTTTTGCAATTGCCTTTTCCACCTCTCCTCTGTAGGAAGGCTTATTTTCTTCATAAGGAACCATCGCCAGAACCTTCCCTCCCCTTGCCTCGAATTCCTTCTTAAAAACTTCAGCAAGTCCCTTACCATAAGGGTTGTTTACATATATTACAGAGGCGGTCTTATAACCAAGATCAAGGGCAAGTTTTCCTTGAACAACTCCCTGCAACGCATCAGAAACACAGGTTCTGAAAACAAAATCATTATCTTTGAGGTCGGTCAACATAGGAGATGTAGAAGCAGGGGAGATTAAAACAATCCTTGCGGGAATGGTCAAGCTTGAAGATGCAACAGTTACTCCACTGGACAAAGCTCCAATAATAGCTACAACCCTATCCAGATTAATGAGCTTACTTGCTGCATCTCTACCAACAGCTGGAGCGGTAGCAGTATCCCTTATTACAAGCTTCAACTCCCTTCCCAGAACCCCTCCTGACTTATTTATCTGCCCAACAGCAAGCTTTGCCCCATTAACTATAGGGAGACCATACGGAGCAAGACCACCTGTCAGAGAAAAAAGAGCACCAATTTTTATGGGTTCCTGAGCTATTCCTGTTGTAATTGAAGCAATTAAAAAAAGAAAGGTTAAAATCAAAATTACTACTTTCCTCATCCTTTTTGCCTCCTCTTTTTTATAATTTATCCTTCCTATAACAACTTAACCCGGTTGTAAAAGACTTGCACCACCTCCTTTCTCTGTATCGTTATCTATAAATCTCAGCTTTAACCCTTCTCTATTACCTTCTCATATTCTAAGGATGTAAGAAGTGACTCAACCTCTGAAAGGTTAAACAGCCTTATTTTAATTAACCATCCCTCACCATAAGGATCTGAGTTAATAAGGGAAGGATTATCTCTTAGTTTCTCATTGACCTCTATAACCTCCCCCATTTTCTCCTGACCGTACTGAGTGATACCTATTGTCCCTCTATCCTGCTCTACTTTAACCCATTGATGAGAATCAAGATATCTTAACTCATCAGGATACAACATATCTAATTTTCCTGTAAAAGATTGTTAATCCGGGAAACAAGTTCCTGCGGATCAACGGGTTTGTCTATATAGTCCTCTGCTTCAAGGTCGAGTCCCTGAGAAACAGAGTAAGAGGTCTGGCTTAGCTTTTTCTTAAGTGCAGTCAACATTATAACAGGAATTTTACTGTATTCAAGAGAGTTTTTAATTTCACTGCAAACATCAAATCCGCTTTTTTCTGGTATCATTATATCCAGAATCAAAATGTCTGGCTTAAAACTTTTTAACTTGTCAAGACACTCCTTTCCACTGGTAGCAGTACCAACCTCAAAATTATTTTTTCAAGAACTATCCTCGTTCCCTCCAGGAAATCTCTATCATCATCCACGAGGAGTACTTTCTTCTTCATTTTTTCTCCTCCCAAAATTATAAATTGTATCGCCTTAATATCAATACCTTTCCAAAATTTTCCCTATTCGATGGAGAAAATCTTTTGGATTAACAGGTTTCTCCACATAATCGTCTACATCCAGAGAAAGACCGGTTTCCAGTTCATATCTTCTCTCGCTGGACTGTTTCTTTAACCGATGTAAGAATTAAAATAGGTATTTTAGAAAGCTCAGGATCTTCTTTTAGCTTCTTTATTACCTCAAACCCATCCATTCCGGACATTAGAAGATCAAGAATCACTGGCTCAATTTCCATTTGATTTAAGATTACCGCAGAGGCTATACTTGACATCCTCACAATAGCTGTCTGGTTATCGGTAATGTTTACTGCATCGGCACACTTCCTGAGAATCTCTGCTTTACCTCTAACTACCTTAGGATTAGCTCCCTTGGGTGGACCAAGCTCAGCAATCACAGCAAATTTACCTTCTCTTAAAATCTTCTCCAGTTTACTTTTTTGAAACAGGGTGATCCGGTTTTCTCCTTATCTCTGCTTCTCTCCCTAAAGGAGGCTTTTCAGAAAGCTCAGACTTTGATGTTATTTTAAACTTACGTGGTCCCCCATCTCGCGAGGTTGACCAATCCTTGGGAAGAATTATCTTTCTTAATCTATCTAACTTTCCGGCCTTCTTCAATTTATCTATTATAAGTTGCCAGCCACAATCTACCTCGGGATTTATCTCGCACTTTCCATCTTCAGAACCTCCGCAGGGTCCGTTTAACAAACTCTTGGAACACCTTGTAATAAGGCACATTCCTCTGTTATACCAAGAAGACATTCACCACAGAGCTGACATCTCTCTTCAAAATTACCAAAACGCATAATTTCCCCTAAGAATAAAGTATCACATCCTGGATATACAGGTTTTTCCACTATTCCAGCAACTGTTTGAACTCCATTGCCACAGGCAAGCACCAGAATAGCCTCTGCTCCATCAATTTCTGATTGATGCTCCCGGAAAAATTTCATATCATTTAACCTATGACAGGCAGGGTCAAGAATTATCCATCCTGACACAACTTTTCCTATCTCCTCCAATCTGGTCTTCATTGCCTTGACTTCTTCCTCTCCTCCTGTCTTACATAGAGTAGCACATTCACTGCAACCACAGATAAAGACTGACCTGTAAGGGAATAAGAACTCCTTGATTTTCTCAAAGGACTTTTGTTTTGTAATAATCATTTTTTATCTCCCGAGGTCTCTTCGGTAAGCATGGTTAAATTTTTACTTATGGTAAATATGAAATTATTGCCTTTCATCAGGTTGTGGTCTTTGCTTGCCTTTTTCTCCAGACCCTCCTCCCAGCAAGAACACCTATCAGATGATATATAGCATGGTTCAACCCATATTTTCCCTCCATGTTTTTCTACAAGTTCTCTTGTAACATCAAGTCCTATCCCTGAACCCTTTTTCTCTCTGCTCACATATCTTTTGAATATCCTTTCCCTGTCCTCCCTGGAGATCACCTCTCCACTATTAGCAACGTTAAAGTAATGGTACTCATCATCCCTATCAAGATAGCCTAAAAATATATATACCTTTTCTCCACTGTGTTTTATGGCATTGGTTACAAGGTTATTATAAATAACCTGGACATAATCAGGATCACAAATTACCTCTAAGTCATGGGGAATGCGACAGATAAATTGAACCTGTTTTTCTAAAACATATTCAGTGTGAAAATCCAGGACTTCTTTAATAATCTTATCGTAAAAATTTGTCTTCACAGGGGTTATTTCCAGTTCTCCTGCTTTTATCCTGGAATAAATTAGAAAATTCTCCACCGTTTTTAAACCATGTTGACTTCTGCTGATTATTCGCTCGCATAGCTGATTTCTTTTATCAGAAGGAAGCTCCACCTCCCCCAATACAGTTGCCAGTTGATTGATAGTAGCAAGAGGGGTCTTTAACTCACGGGAAGCATAGGCTGTAAGTTTGTCTGATAACTCCACCAATTTGTAAAGTTGTGTATTATCCTGAATTACTTCCACAACATATTCCAGCTTACCCTGGGCAAAATAAAGGGAGAAAGAAAACACATCCAGAAATTTTTCCTGCATACCTTTCTTGAGTACCTTTAATCCTTTTGAATCTCTATTTGTTTTGAAGGTTCTTCGAACAGCACATATCTTTTCCGAACAGGGAACTTTACTGTTAAAACTCACCTCGTAACACTTCCTGCCAATTATAGGTCTTTCAGGCTCTTCCTGAATCTTGCGATATTCATTGTTAGCCCACACTATATTAAAATCTCGGTCAATAACAGTAGTAGCAAGACCAATTGAATTTAAAATTTCCACCCCAAACTTATCTCCCAACATCTTCTCCAATTTACCAGGGGTAGAATTATTCATCGGCTTTTCCCTGCTTTTCCTGTAAAAGTTCCCCCACTTTCTCAACCAACTCCTGAGGATTAATTGGCTTATCAAGATACTCATCTGCTTCCAGATATTTTTTTGTCATAGTAGGGAAAATTCTCCCTTTCATTTCCCTGGCAAGAGCTGTTAACACCAGTACGGGGATATCTTTGTATTGAGGATTACTCTTTAAATTATGGCAGATGGTAGCTCCATCTTCTCCAGGAAGTAAAAGGTCCAGAATGATTAAATCAGGCTTTTCTTCCTTAATTGCATTAATACCCTGCTTTCCATCAAAAGTAACCTCTACCCTGTAAGATTTGCCTTCAAGAATTATCTTCAGGGCTTCCACCATATCTTTATCATCACCAATAACCAGGATTTTTTCCCGGATAACATCTTAGCTTAACAAAAGCCTTATTTTACTGCAAAGGATTAACCTGTAAACCCTGTGAGTCCACCTCGGCAGGAATAGGAAGAGAAGTCAGAATAAAAGGTCAACATCTGAGCA
>JAGGZA010000031.1 GCA_021162265.1 Candidatus Aerophobota bacterium
AATCAGTAGCAGTGAGGCTTTTGTGTGAGAGAGAAGAGGAAATTGAAAGGTTTGTTCCAGAAGAGCGATGGAGCATCTCGGCTGTTTTCAAAGATGATAGAGGAAGAACATTAGAAGCTGTTCTTTGCCATATTAATGGGAAAAAACCAGAAATTGATAATGAAAAACTTGCAGTAAGAATAGCAGAGCAGATAAGGGAGAGTAGTTATAGCGTATCTAAGGTTACAAAAACTCAAATTAAAAGATCCCCTTATCCTCCTTTTACCACCAGCACTCTTCAACAGGTAGCAAGTTATAATTTAAGGTTTTCCCCGGCTAAGACCATGAAAATAGCCCAGGACCTTTATGAAGGTCAGGATATTGGTACTAACGATAGAGTGGGGTTAATAACCTATATGCGTACAGACTCTACTCGCATAGCTAAGGAAGCTCAACTTTCAGCCCGGAAATGGATAAGAGAGAACCTTGGGAAAGATTTTGTCCCGGCGAGAATTCCTGAATATAAAAATAAAAAGACATCACAGGATGCCCATGAAGGTATAAGACCTACCAGAGTTGAGCTTTCTCCAGAAAAAGTTAAGGATTATCTTTCCCCTGATCATTATAAGCTATATGATCTTATCTGGCGAAGATTTATAAGTTCTCAGATGGCAAAAGCTATTATAGATAAAGTAAGTATTGATATAGAGGGTGTATCTTCCTCAAGGAGAAAGTACAGGTTTAAAGCTGAGGGCAGGAGGGTAGAATTTCCGGGGTTTCTGAAAATCTATCAGGAAAGGAAAGAAAAAGACCACTCTATACCTTCTCTTCAAGAAGGGGAAATTTTGAAATTAGATAAGATTATTTCGAGACAGAGCTTTACTCAACCTCCTCCTCGATATACTGAGGCTACTTTAATTAAAACCCTGGAAGAAAAGGGCATTGGTAGGCCAAGTACGTATGCACCTATTATATCCACTATTCAGCAAAGAGGGTATGTGAGGTGGGTTAAAGGAAAACTTATTCCCACTTCCCTGGCAAAAATTGTGAATATTCTTTTAGTCAGTAATTTCCCAACTGTGATGGACGTAGGTTTTACTGCCAGGATGGAGGAAGGTCTTGATGAAATTGAACAGGGAAGAAAAAAATGGACAAATCTTGTAAAGGACTTCTATCAACGGTTTCAGCAGGACCTTGAGAAAGCAAAAATCAATATGAAAAATATCAAAGAAGAAGGACTTGAGAGTAGTTCTATGATATGTGAAAAGTGTGGAAGGAAGATGGTGGTTAAAGTTGGAAGATTTGGAGAATTTCTCGCCTGTTCAGGTTACCCTGAGTGCAAGAACACAAAGCCTCTGAATCACAGACTGGGAGTTAAGTGTCCTATGCCCGGTTGCGATGGAGAAATCGTAGAAAAGATAACCAGGAAAGGGAAGAGTTTCTACACCTGCACAAGATATCCCGATTGCAAATTTATATCCTGGGAAGAGCCAGTAAACGAAACCTGTCCATACTGCAATTTTAGCTATCTTGTTAAAACAAATAATGGACTTAAATGTCCTAAATGTGGGAAAAGTGTAAAGAATACCATAACAAGAGAGGAAGACCTTAAAGGGGTTATTCATCAGATAGTTAAATTAAGAAAGGTACAAATTGAAGCAGATAGTTTATGATTTTTCAAATTACCTAAGACAGGAAAAAGGTCTTTCTTTGCTCACGGTGAGAGGATATACATCAGATATAGAGGATTTTATTAAATTTTTAGAAAAAAGAAAAAGAGAAATTAAAGAAATTGATTATCCGGTTGTCAGAGAATATTTAAGGACATTAATGGGAAAAAACAGGAGAAGCTCTACAATTGCCAGAAAAACTTCTTCTTTGAGAGGATTTTTTCGCTTTCTTAATAGCAGAAATTTGTTGAAAAATTTTCCAGTTCTTGCTCTTCGTTGCCCGAAACTCAGGAGGAAAATACCATCATTTCTAAGCGAGGAAGAGGTGCAAAGACTTTTAGATGAGATAAGAGGAGATGGATTTTCCTTTCAAAGAGATAAAGCAATGCTGGAGCTTCTCTATGCCACAGGAATCAGAATAGCAGAGCTTGTTGGTTTAGATATAGATGATATTGATTTTAATGCAGAACTTGTTAAAGTAAAGGGAAAGAGAAATAAGGAAAGAATGGTTCCTGTGGGGAAATATGCTATTGATGCTCTCAAAGAATACCTTAAATGGAGAGAGAAAAAGATATCCGGGGAAATTAAGGCTCTGTTTGTCAATAAATTTGGGGAAAGAATTTCCGATAGGTCTGCAAGGGAACGATTGAAGATCTATATCAGGAAGGTGGGAATTGACAAGAACATTACTCCTCATACTTTAAGACATTCCTTTGCCACTCACTTGATTAACAGAGGAGCAGATCTGCGTGCGGTCCAGGAACTTTTAGGACATGAGAGACTCTCTACTACTCAAATCTATACGCATATTACTCCTTCGCGTCTTAAGGAGGTTTACACAAGAGCACATCCTCGTGCTTGAAGAAAAAGAATTTTTGCAAGAAGGAGGTAGGTTTGTTTAAGGGAACAACTATCCTTGCAGTTAGAAGGAATGGTAAGGTAGCTCTGGGAGGGGATGGACAGGTAACTTTCCAGAATATAATAATGAAACAAAAGGCTAACAAAGTTAGAAAACTATACAGGGGAAAAGTTCTGGCGGGCTTTGCAGGAGCAGTGGCAGATGCTCTTACCCTGTTTGAAAAATTTGAGAAAAAGATAGAACAGTATCAGGGTAATCTTTCAAGAGCATCCCTGGAACTTGCTAAAGAGTGGAGACAGGATAAAGTTTTGAGAAAGCTTGAAGCTCTAATGATAGTTGCAGACAGAGAGAAAACTCTGGTTATTTCAGGAAGTGGTGATGTGATTGAACCAGATGAAGATGTAGTTGCTATTGGTTCAGGTGGAGGCTACGCTCAGGCTGCTGCCAGAGCTTTATGGGATCATACCGATTATGACCCGGCGAGAATTATTAATATATCCATAAATATTGCTGCCTCTATTTGTGTATATACTAATAGCTATATCACGATAGAGGAGCTTGGATAAGGAAAATGAGTATGAAAGAAGCACATTTAACCCCCTCTGTTATTGTGAGGGAATTGAATAAATATATAATTGGTCAGGATAAGGCTAAGATAGCGGTTGCTATAGCTTTGCGGAATCGCTGGCGAAGACAAAAATTACCCCAGGAAATGAGGGATGAGGTTGCTCCAAAAAATATAATTATGATAGGTCCCACTGGCATAGGTAAAACTGAGATTGCGCGCAGATTGGCTCAACTTGCCGAGGCTCCTTTTATAAAGGTTGAAGCCAGCAAGTATACGGAAGTCGGGTATGTTGGAAGAGATGTGGAGTCAATGGTGAGAGACCTTGTTAACACTTCTGTACATATGGTTAAAATGGAGATGATGCAAAAAGTAAGGATGAAAGCAGAGCAACTTGTGGAGGAAAGGATTCTTGATATCTTACTTCCTCTTCCTCAGAGAACAATTGCAGGCGAGGGAGGTGAGGAGGAGAGAGCAAGAAGAGCTGAGGTTACAAGAGAGATTTTAAGAGAGAAATTAAGAAAGGGAGAACTTGAAGATAGACTTATCGAAATTAAAGCAAGAGATAGGTTTTCACCTGTAATAGAGATATTTAGTCCTATGGGTGTGGAACAAATGGGAATGAATTTTCAGGATTTTCTGGGAGAGATGCTTCCCACAAAGTCAAGATCGAGGAAAGTCTCCATTAGAGAAGCGAGGAGAATACTTCTGGATGATGAATCGCAAAAGTTAATTGATAAAGATAAAATGATAGAAGAGGCTATCTGGAGGGTGGAAAATTCTGGAATAATATTTATTGATGAGATTGATAAAATTGTGGATGGTGGAACAGAAAGAGCTGATGTTTCGAGAGAAGGGGTTCAGAGAGATTTACTTCCCATAGTTGAAGGAACAACCGTTGCTACAAGGTATGGTGCGGTGAAAACCGATCATATCTTGTTTATCGCTGCTGGAGCTTTTCATGGATCTTCTCCTTCTGAATTAATCCCTGAACTTCAGGGAAGATTCCCTATTAGAGTTGAACTTGACAGATTAACACAGAATGATTTTGAGCGAATATTAACCGAGCCAAAAAACGCCCTTATAAAGCAATATCAGGCTCTTTTAAAGACAGAGGGAGTTGAGCTCATATTTACTCCAGAAGCTGTTAAAGAGATTGCTTCCCTGGCTTATCTTGTTAATGAACAGACACAGGATATTGGTGCCCGCAGACTACATACAGTGATGGAAAAACTTTTAGAAGAGATATCTTTTAAAGCTCCTGAACTCAGGGGAAGTTCTTTTACAATTACTGCTCAATATGTCAGGGAAAAATTAGAGGAAATAGTGAAAAAAGAAAATTTATCTCGTTATATTCTTTAAAAAGAAAATTATAATTTACCGGGTATAAAAGGAGAGAATAGAAATGTGTGGGAGGGATTTAAATAAAAATTCCAAAGGAGGAGGATTTACTCTTGTTGAGCTTATGGTTGTCGTTACTATTATTGCCATACTTATAGGCATTGCTGTCCCAAATTTTATGGGGGCTGTAACGAGGGCAAAAGTAGCAAGGGCATTTGCTGATATGCGAAGTTTAGGAAATGCCCTGGAGATGTACTGGGTTGACAATGATACTTATCCAGCAGATAGTAGTGATCTTACCGGGCCTAATCTGGTTTATATTACTTCAATCCCAGAAGACCCTTTTAATGACAGTAAAAGCAGAAGTGTAGGAGAGGGAGCAATAATAGAGAAAGGTTTTGGATATTATACTACCAATGATACTGCCTGGCTTCTTGTCTCTAATGGACCTGATAAGCACCCTGATGTAACCTCATCAGGTATCAACTGGGCTTCTCCTATGGTTGGTCAGCTGGGTGGATGGGAGGGAGCAAAAACCGGTTATGGCTACAGCTGGTATGATCCAACCTCAGGGTTAAACAGTAGTGGTGACCTGGGAATATGTGGTCCATAGTTTGTTTGCTTTGGTTGGTACCTTGAAAGAAGGAGGAATTAATGTGTGGTATTGTCGGTTATACAGGTTTCAGAAATTGTTCGGAGATTTTATTAAAGGGCTTAAAGTGTCTTGAATACAGAGGCTATGATAGCTGGGGATTTACTTTTAGTAAGAAACAGGAGCTTATTACTATAAAAAGAGCGGGTAAGATATCTGAGGCTGAGAGTATTGTGGGTGACTTCCCAGCGGAGAGCTTCTCTGGTATCGCTCATACTCGATGGGCTACACATGGCTTGCCAACTGATATCAATGCCCATCCTCATCTTGATTGCAGGGGGAAAATAGCCATCGTTCACAATGGAATAATTGAGAATTATCTGGAACTTAAAAAGCAATTACAGAGAGAAGGACATAAATTTAAAAGTGATACAGATACGGAGGTCATTGTTCATCTTCTGGAAAAGTATTACGAAGGAAATATGCTCCATGCTATAAAAGAGACTATTCTGAGGTTAGTGGGTACATTTGGTCTTGCCATTGTTTCAAGTTACGAGCCTGAGGCGTTGTACGGTGCCCGCCGGGGTAGCCCTTTAATTGTAGGAATAGGAGAAAAGGAAATGTTTCTCTCATCAGATGTGAATGCACTTATTGGACATACTCGGAAGGTTATTTATCTTGATGAGGATGAGATAGTTAAACTTACGCCTGGTTCTTTTGAAATCTCCAGCCTGGACAAGGAAAAAATGGAAAAGGAAATCCATGTTGTTCCCTTTGACGCTACATCTATTGAAAAAGGAGGATTTCCTCACTTCATGTTAAAGGAAATTTTTGAACAACCAGAATCTTTGCATAATGCTTTTAGAGGACGTATTGATTATCAGCGAGCCACTGCTAAATTAGGTGGGTTGGAATTTACTGAATCCGAGCTTCTCTCCATTAGAAGTGTAAAACTCCTGGGTTGCGGTACATCCTGGCATGCAGCTCTTGTTGGAAAATATCTTCTTGAAGAGCTGGCTCGTATTCCCTGTGAGGTTGACTATTCCTCAGAATTTAGGTATAGGGACCCTATTCTTTCTGAAGATAATCTGGTTATTGCTATCTCGCAGTCGGGAGAAACTGCAGACACCCTTGCTGCAGTGAGAGAGGCAAAGAGAAAAAATGCTAAAGTTCTTGGAATATGTAATGTTGTGGGTAGCTCAATAGCGAGAGAATGCGGGAGAGGAATTTACTTACATGCGGGACCGGAGATAGGTGTAGCTTCTACAAAGGCCTTTACCTCTCAACTTATAGTATTAGCTCTTCTTTCTATTCTTCTGGGCAGGATAAGGGGTATGCCAAGGAGGGATGCACTTGTTGCATTAAATGCTATTGAGTCTATTCCATCCCTTGTGGCAAGAGTTTTGAAAAAAGCAGAAAAGATAGAGGAGATAGCTAATCTGATCTGGAAGTACAGGAATTTTCTCTATGTGGGTAGGGGTTATCAGTTTCCGATAGCTCTTGAAGGAGCTCTGAAGCTAAAGGAGATATCTTATATTCATGCAGAGGGTATTCCTGCTGCAGAACTGAAGCATGGTCCAATAGCGCTGATAGATGAAAATATGCCTACTGTAGTTCTGGCTACTGAAAGTTGCATACTTGATAAAGTTAAATCTAATGTGGCTGAAATAAAAGCAAGAAAAGGAAGGATAATTTCAATAATTACAGAAGCGAACCATGAAATGGATGAGGTTAGTGATTTTAAATTCAGTGTTCCTCCTGCTCCTCATTTTCTTGCCCCTGTTCTTTCAGTTATTCCTCTTCAACTTCTTGCTTACTATATTGCTGTTTTGAGGGGGTGTGACGTGGACAAACCACGAAATCT
>JAGGZA010000096.1 GCA_021162265.1 Candidatus Aerophobota bacterium
ATTCTATAGGGTGCTGGTAAAATATTTGACATCTAACATAAGATGTTAGATGTATTCAGGAGAAAGGCATGCAGACATGTAATTAAAACTATTTTCTCATTTCTTTTTGATATTCAATATAGGAATAAGCAATTGTATAAATCGCAATTGAGATCAGGGGAATAAAGATAAAAAATAACGCATAGCCTTGGAAAAATACTCCGGCAAAGATAATTATTCCGCCAATTTTAAATAATTTCCCACCAATCTTGTGTGTCTTTTCCCATACTCTTTCGCTACTCAACGTCCAGGGGGTCCTTATACCTATGAACCAGTTTCTTTTTGCATTTTCACAGAGCATGCCAATATAGAAAGATAGAATTCCTGTGCCAATCGGGATAGTTACATTAGGACTTATTTTAATTCCAATATTCCAGAGAATTATCTGAAAGTAGATTGAAAACATAAAGATTAAAAATAAAGCGATAAATCCATCGTAATATTTTCTAAATTTTTCAATATTTGCTTTTAGAGGGTCTATTCTGGGAATGGCGATAAAAAGCAAGGTAAGCCCAAGAAGGACAAAAGGTATTAGAAACACTCCCCAGAATTTTGACATATATCCGTCTACTTTTCCTTGAGCATTCCAATGTGAAGCTATTTTCTCTGGCATTTGAGGATAAAAATAGATACCAATGATGAAGAAAAAGAGAACCATTGCCAGGATGATTATTTCAACTTTTCTCATAATAACTTCTTTTCACCCGTCAGAATTAGTTGATGGTTTATAATTGAGCTTTTATTTTTTCTATAAAATACTCTGTGTGGCTGGCTAAAATATTAGCAGCTAAGTTTTTGTCCCTTCTTTCAATAGCAGAGATTAATTTTATAAAATCTTCTTTAAAGGTATATACAAAAGATTTATCCTTTGGAAGGATCCATAATCTTAAAACTCTATCTCTCAAAGCTTGTAAAATTTCGTAAAGTGCTTCGTTATGAGTAGCCATATTTATCAAATCATGAAATTTAGAATCTAATTTTATTAGTTCCTTTTCATCTAAATTTTCTTTAAACTTACTGAGAAAATTTTTCATTTTTTTTATTTCTTCTTTTGTCGCTCTTTCAGCTGCCAGGCTTCCAGCTATTCTTACCAGAGGTCTTCGCACTTCCATTACATCAATAAGCCCCTTAAATTCAATAGTGCTGATATAAACTCCACTATAAGGAACTATTTTAACAAGACCTTCAGCATCAAGGCGAATTAGAAGCTCTCTTAAGGGAGTTCTTCCTATGTTAAATTCTTTCATTAATTCTTTTTCCTTTAATATCTGGCCCGGTTTGTAATCACCGAGCACTATTTTTTCTCTTAATACAGAGTAAATGCTATTTTTATCCAAAGCTGCCTCCTTTTTATTTTGGTTAATTTTTGATAAATATATTTTGTACAATATTAATATATCTTTAATGTATTTTTGTCAAAAAATCCTGATTGTGCAACCGAGAAATATATAATAGGTCAAGATATAAGTTTTGTAAAATAGATTTTAGCGGTACCAAGGAGGGTTTTCTGGAAAAACCAGACTCCCGATTTATCTTAGTTTTTCTCCACAGTAAGGGCAAAAATTTGGATTTCCCTTAAAAAGCTTACCACAATAAGGACAGACTCTTGTAGCCTCATCATCCGCAAAAGAAAAGGTCTTACGAGAACGGAAGATAAGATAGAGAGGTAAAAATACAATTAGTAAAAACCAGACTCCTATAAACCACCCGATTACGGCGGTGTTGCTGTATCCTCTTTTTTTTGCGTCAGAGGCTACCCATATAGCAGCAACAAGAGGAATGATTAAGGCTATCAATAGGAATCCCATAGCCTTTTACTCCGGACTCTTCTTCTTACTTTTTGTTTCCTCAAGCACAGCGATTTTCTTCTCCAGGGCTTCGGTGAGTTTTCTTAATTCTTGAATTTGGATTTTGAGGATTCCAAACATATCAGCTATGCTTTTTATTTTGTTTATTTGCTCGTCCAGATTGTTTACTTTGTTTTCCAGCTTGCTTATCCGCTGATTTAGTTCGGAGATTTCCTTGTAATTCTCCCGGGATTGTTGATTGGTATCTTCTGGTTTTTTCTGGTGAGGGGTATTGTTCTCAGGCTTTTCATTCTGGGTTAAGCTATCTACTTTGAGTTTTAATTTCTCAACCTCTTTTTTTAACTTGGCAAATCCTGAGATTTTCTCCTCCAGAATAGCTAATTTTTCTTCCATGGATGATAGTATCTCCAGGTTCTTGTTTATAGTTTCAAGTTTTGAGGTTAGTTCTTCAACTTTTTTCCCAATTGTCTTCTCAAAACTAACCTCTTCTTGTTGTGGCTTAAGAGGTTCTGGCAAAGACAAAGATATTCCTTTAGCCTTTATCACGCTTTCAAAGAGAGATCTAACCTGAGGTCGAGGATTAATTAACCAGGCTCCCTCCAGATATATAAGTGCCTGATTATAAAGTTTTGTATTCATATATTCAACTCCACTTCTTGTGAAGTAATCATATAAGGATGCGATACCTCCTTTTTGAGAAAGAGCCTCGTATTCTTTTTTTGCCTCATTTACCAGGTTAAAAGCTTTGTCTTTTTCTCCCATTCTACTGTAGGTAATAGCCTGCAGTATTCTGGTAGTTGCTACCTCCTTTTGGTTTTCAACTGTTTCGGATTTTTTTTCCAGGTTGATGTATTTCTCAAACCAATCCAGCGCACTTTGATAAAGCCCTTCAGCGTGTTTTTTATCTCCTTTTATCTCCAGATTAAGAGCTAAAAGATAGGCAATTTGACCCATTTGAAGATAGGGAAAAGAGAAATCTGGCACTTTTCGTATCAGATCGTTGTATTTTTCTGCTGATTTGTAAAAATACTCCGGGTTTGTGTTAGCAGCAAGGTAATAGGCTCTGGCTAATCTTGCCTCTACAGCAAGGTTATCTGGATTTTTCTGGAGTAAAGAGGAGTAGATTTTTATGGCGTCTTCATATTTACCTTCCTCCATTGCCCTGTTGGCAACTTCTATTTGAGTTGTTAGATTTTGTTGAGAATGGGAAGGAAGGGGAAAACCTGCCAAAAAGATGAGCGAGGCTACTGTAGTAAAAATGACTAAACTTTCTATGTTTGACCATCTTAATCCTGTTTTTTTACTTTTTATTTTTTCTTTAAACATCTAATTTTAACTTTTTTATATTGAGGAGGTCTTTGTAGTAAACAATAGCAATAATTTCTTCTGCAGTCAACAGGGGTAGCAGGTAGGGTTTTCTAAGGGATACCTGTGGATTAGAGGATAAGAATTACGGTAATATTAGTGGAATGCCGGAGGAGGGACTTGAACCCCCATGGAGTTACCTCCACATGGTCCTGAACCATGCGCGTCTGCCTATTCCGCCACTCCGGCCTTTTTTATAGTAAAAAATTAATCGTTTAAGTCAACTCCCTGTGATTACTGAAAAAGTTCCTTGCTTGCTTTTCCCACTGTTGGAGATATTTGTTTGACAGGGATTGTTGTGTATCCTATAATTGAGAAGATTTAGCAAACTATATCAAATTATATTCAGGATGGTTTATTTTAAAGGGTCAATTTTTAATTGCAATAATTTTATTATGCGGGGATAAATGAAAAAGGAAATTGTCCGCCAGAATGTTTTAAACATCAGACGGAGTTTGTCTCGAAGGGAAATTGAGGAGAAAAGTGACAGGATAAGAAATCTTTTGCTGAGTTTTTCTCTATTTAAGAAAGCAAAAATGATTTTGTTTTACATATCTTTGCCTGAGGAGGTACAAACTCACAGGATGATAGATGATGCTCTGAAAATGGGGAAAAGAATAGCTGTTCCGGTGGTTGACCTTGTTAAAAGACAGATAATTCCTTTTGAAATAAAAAGTTCTCGTTGTAAACTGGTTAAAGGTCCTTTTAATATATATGAACCGGATGAAAGTCAGCGTTATCCTGTGTCAGTGGAGGAAATTAAACTTGTGATTGTTCCAGGAGTTGCTTTTGACAGGAGGGGAGGAAGGGTTGGATTCGGAGGTGGCTTTTACGATAGATTCTTAATAAGGCTTTCTTCTCAGGTTAAATCTATTGCCCTGGCTTTTAAATGTCAACTTGTAGATAAGGTTCCCTGTGAGGAACATGATGTTACAGTGGACTACGTCATCACAGAAGAAGAAATTATCTTTTGTAAAAACGAGGGAGGGATAAATGTATCTTGAAAGACCTTTAAAAGATTTTATAGAAGATACTGCTTCCCGTACTCCTACTCCGGGAGGGGGAAGTGTAGCTGCCCTGGTAGGAGCATTGGGTAGTTGCTTGCTCAGAATGGTGGGTAACTTTACTATCGGGAAAGAGAAGTTTAAATCAGTGGAGAAAGATATGGAGCTTATTTTAAGTGAGCTTAATTTATTCACTCTGAGATTCTGCAGGCTAATGCAGGATGATATATCTGCTTATCAGAATTTTTCCAGGGTTTCCTCTCTTCCCAAAGATACTCCGGAAGAAAAAAAGATCCGTAAAGAAGCGCTGCAAGATGCATTAAAGAAAGCAGCTGAAGTTCCCTTTAAAATGTGCGAGGACTCTTTTGAACTTTTAAAAGTAGCCAGCCGCATCCTTGACATTGGGAATCCTCGACTGATAAGTGATGTTGGAGTAGGAGCTATTCTGGCACAGGCTTGTCTTGAAAGCGCTGCGTTAAATGTAGAGATTAATCTTTCCTCCATTAGGGATAAAAACTTTGTAAAACAGAAAAGGGAGTCTCTCGCGAAATTTTTAAAAGAGGGGGAAGAACTTGCTATTAAAATAATTGAAAAAGTAAGGAATAAGATCACAGGATAATTGTAAAAGAGAGAAATGAAAGTGCTGTTTGGAGTTTGTTCCTGGGGGTTGGGTCACGCGGTGAGAGATTTACCTCTTTTAAAGAGAATTATCAGGAGAGGATATGAGGTAACAGTAGTTGGTAAGGGTCGTTCTCTTGATTTTATAAAAAAAGAACTTGGAGAGAAATGTATATATTGTGAGATTCCTGACTACCTGCCTCCTTACTCAGAAAAATCATTTTCAGTTGCTAAATTTGTAGGGAGATTTCCCATTTATCTAAGAGAGATAGCAAGAGAGCATAAAAAGATAAAGAAACTTGTTGAGTCTAACGGTTATCAAAGGATAGTTTCCGATAGTAGGTTTGGGATATACTATCCAGGCATTCCTTCTTATCTTATCTTCCATCAATTAAGGTTTATAGCACCTGGTAGAGTAAGAATTTTCGAAAGGTGCACCGAGGGATTTAACTATCTTTCACTGGATAATTTTAATAAGATTCTTGTGCCCGATTTAAAGCAGGAGGATCTTTGTCTAAGTGGTGACCTGTCTCATAATCTTCACTATTTCAAGGAGAGTAAGGTGGAGTATCTGGGACTTTTATGTGATCTAAAGAAGATGGATATGCCTGAAGATATTGATTATTTTATTTCCATTTCTGGTCCAGAACCTCAAAGGACAATTCTGGAACAGAAGATATTACCTCAACTTCCCTTACTCAAGGGAAAGATAGTTGTTGCACTGGGAAAGCCTGAGGAAGAAAAAGAGATTTTTTACCATGGAGCAAGAATATACAGTTATCTTGATAGAAAAACACAGCAAGAGATAATGAATCGCTCTCGCTTAATAATTTCAAGACCTGGATATACAACACTTATGGAGCTTGCCATTCTTGGTAAGAAAGCTTTGTTGATTCCCACCCCCGGGCAAACAGAGCAAACTTATCTTGCCAGTTATCATATGAGAAAAGGTAACTTCTACAGTGTTTCTCAGGAGAAGTTAGACCTCGCAAGAGACGTTGTAGAGGCTGAAAGGTATCCTGGGTTAAAAGTAAATAATATTCAACCCGAAGATGCCGAAGAAAAGTTTATGCAGGTAGTATTTGGTGGATAAATAAAGTATGAAAAAAATATCCTTGTCTTTATCTCAAGTGGTATAGGAGTATTTCTTTTTATTTTGGTTTTTTATCTTTTTAATATTGCAAAAGTATTCTCCCATATGGTGCAGATAGGTTCTCCTGGAGTGGGTGCGTTTTTTATAAACGTTTTTTTGATTATGCTTATAGGTGGTGTCTCCTGGCAGATTATTCTTAGAGCTTACGGACACCGTTTACCCTTCAGGGACGTTCTAATAATAAAGATAATTAGTTCTGCCATTAGCTACCTTACACCTTCAATGTACATTGGAGGAGAACCCATACGGATATATCTTATGGGAAAAAAGCATGAGATACCCATGACCAGAATAGGGGCTACAGTAGTTGTAGATAAATTCTTAGAGTTGGGAGCTGGCTCATTTTATGTTTTCTTGGGAAGTATTTATACTCTCATTTATTATGATCTTCCCTTGCAAATTTTTGTTTTGCTTGTAGGTATAAATGCTCTTTTTCTGGGAGGAGCGGCTCTTTTTTTGGTTAGTTTTATTTTTAAGATAAATCTGTTCTCAAAAATTACAAATCTTATGGGGAAGATTAAACCCTTGAGAAAACCCATTAAAGGTGTAGCTCCCTTTGTACTTAAATTGGAAAGAGATATTTTTCCTGCTTTTGGAAGACATAAGAAAAGCACAATTGAAGCCTTTTCTTTAAATCTTATTGTAGGGGGTCTCATTTTTGCTAAACCTGCCGTTTTCTTTTACTTTCTTCACAAAATTTTTACTCTCTCAGAGCTTTCCTTGCTTTTTGCCTTAACTCACGTTTTGCTGGCTTTTCAATTTACTCCTGGTGCCCTGGGGATTTTTGAGTGGGGGGAGGTGGGAATATTTAGTATAATTGGTGTCCAATCAGAAAAAGCTCTTGCTTACACTTTGATGGTGAGAATTGCTGACCTTCTATTGGTAGTGATTGCTGCGATTACCGGATTGCATATGGGAGTAAGACATTTGTGGGGAAAGAACAGGAATGAGAATATGCGTAGTGTCTGATCAGGCTTTTCCTGCTTGGGGAGGAGAGGGAGTTGCAACTCAGAATTTATGCATCAGGTTGTCCCAGAGAGGTCATAAAGTCCTTTTTCTTACCTCTAAAGTGCCCCATCCACCTCAGGTAAAGAATATTGAGATTGTGAGATTTCCCAGTTTTTATATTCCTCAGAAAGGTTACTTTGCACTTGCCTTATCTTTTCAAATTGTACCCCTTCTGAGGGAAAGAAAAATTCAGATTATTCACGTTAATTTGCCAACTTTTTTAGGATGGCAGAGTTTCCTTGCCGCTAAAAAGTTAAATGTCCCCTGTGTGGCTGGCTTTCATGTTCAGGTGGAAAATGTTATTCCCTATAATTTCTTTCTTTTTCCTTGGCTTAAGAAAATAGTGGAGTTCTGGTTTTCTTCCTTTTATAAGATGGCAGATCTTCTGATAAGTCCCTCCAATCTTGGTAAAAGAATCCTTTCTCGTTATACTTCTAAGAAGGTGGAGGTAATTAGCAATGGAGTTGACCTTGAGGTGTTTAAATGCGATTTTGCTCTTCCCGGGGAAGAAAGAGGGTTTAGGGAAAAGTTTGGTCTGGAAGATTTACCATTTTTACTTTATGTTGGAAGGCTGAGCAGGGAGAAAAATGTATTTTATCTTCTTGAAATTATGAGAGTTTTAAAAGAAGAGAATTTTCCTGTCAGGCTTGTGTTAGTTGGGAAAGGTGAGTTGAGGAAAGAGCTTGAGGAGAAAGCACACCTTAAGGGTCTTGATGAAGAGCTTATCTTTACGGGATTTTTACCAAAGGAAGATTTACTTTCGGCTTACAGAGAAGCTGATATTTTTATATTGCCCTCTCTTTATGAACTTCAGAGTATTGTGGTGCTTGAAGCTATGGCTATGGGTAAGGCTATTTTGGTAGCAAAAAATACTCAAAGTGCTGCTTGCGAGATGATAAAGGAAGGAATTAATGGGTATACTTTTGATTTAAAAGATCCCTTTGATGCTGCAAATAAGATTAAGTTCATTCTTTCTCATCCTTCCTTAAAAGATTCCATGCAAAAAGCATCCCTTGCTCTGGCTAAGGAGCATGATATAACTGAGAGCATATCAAAGATTGAGAAGCTTTACCATCAGTTTCTTTGACTTCTTTGACCATGGTGTTATTTTTAATAAAATACTATTTGACAGAAAAGGAGGGTTCAATGGGACCTTTTTTGCAGGTAGCTCTTGACTTTGTAAATTTAAAAAGAGCTTTAAAGGTGGCTGAAGCAGTAGTAAAGGCAGGAGCAGATTGGCTGGAAGTGGGGACACCTCTTGTTAAAAGTGAGGGTGTTGAGAGTATCCGTGTCTTAAGAAAAAATTTTCCTCATGTTACTCTTGTCGCTGATTTTAAAATTATGGATGTGGGGAGAATAGAATCAGAGATAGCCTTTAAAGCGGGTGCAGATATTGTTTGTGTTATGGGTGTATCTTCAGATTCTACCATTGAGGAATGTATTCAGGCAGCTCGGAATTACGGGGGAAAGGTTATGGTTGATTTAATGAATGTTTCCTCTGTGCTTGATAGGGCAAGAGAAGTTGAACAGATGGGAGCTGATATTGCAGAAGTACACATTTCTATAGATGACCAGATGAGAGGCAAAGACCCTGTAGCTTATGTTAGAGAAATTTCTGGCAAGATAAACATACCCCTTGCCGTGGCAGGAGGGATACATTCTGAAACTGCTGGTCTTCTTGTGGAAGCCGGTGCAAGTATATTAATTGTGGGAGGAGCTATTTGTAAGGCTAAGGACCCTGCAGCTGCTACCCAGACTATAAAAAAAGCCATTAAGGAAAGGGTGGTTATAAGTACAGACCTTTTTAAGAGAGTATCGGAATCGCAAATAAAATCTGTATTGAGGAAGGTATCAACTGCTAATCTCTCCGATGCAATGCATAGAGGGGGTCAGCTTGATGGTTTTATTAGAATTGGTGGTGGAAACAAGAAAATGATGGGACAGATTCTTACCGTAAGAACTTATCCGGGAGATTGGGCAAAGCCAGTTGAAGCAATTGACAGGGCAGAGAAGGGGGATGTAATTCTTATTGATGCAGGGGGAGTTGGTCCTGCTGTCTGGGGAGAACTCGCCACTCATTCTGCTGTTCAAAAGGGGTTAGCAGGGGTGGTTATTAATGGAGCAATAAGAGACGTGGAGGAAATCCAGAGATTAGGTTTTATTGCTTATGCTAAAGTTATTACTCCTTCTGCGGGAGAACCAAGAGGATTTGGTGAGATAGGAGTTCCTTTAAAGATAGATGGAAAGAATATCTTCACCGGTGATTGGATTCTTGGCGATCAAGATGGACTTGTGGTGATGCCAAGGGCAAGAGCTGTAGAGGTGGCTAATAGAGCTATGGATGTTTTAGAGAGGGAAAACAGGATAAGGGAAGAAATAAAGGAGGGAGGGACTCTTTCTTCCGTGGTGGAACTTTTGCGATGGGAAAAAGAACATACCTGAGTAAAGAGTTTAATTTGGCTTTTTCTTTAAGGATTTGGTTCCTGGATTTTCTTTGAGAGAGGATAAATTTTTACTTTTTTTATTCGTCGATTGTCTACATCTACTACTTCTATCCTTACTCCATTTTGTTCCATGATCTCTCCCTTATGAGGAATTCTTCCAAGGTAGTTGAATATAAATCCGCCAATGGATTCAAATGCTGCTGCTTTTTCCGGGAGGGAGGTATTTAGTTTATCGTTAATCTCATCAATATCGGTGTCTCCTTCCACAATAGCAGAACCATCTTTAAGTAGTTGAATTTTTTCTGAGGAGGTTCTATCATACTCATCCTCAATTTCTCCAACGAGTTCCTCCAGAAGATCCTCTATAGTTATAATCCCTGCAACCCCACCATACTCATCAACAACTATGGCAAGATGTGTTTTTTCTCGTTGAAACTGATGTAGTATTTCACTCAATCTTGTTGTATAGGGAACAAATATAGGGGGATGCATAATATCCTTTACTTTAAGCGTATCCCACTTATCAGTAATGGGTAGAAGATCCTTCGCATAAGCTATGCCCACTATATTATCCAATCTTCCTTCGTAAACTGGTATCCTGGAAAAACCAGCATCTTCTATTAGCTTCGCAAGGTCTTTTAAGCTTGCCCTCTGAGGAATAGCTACCATCTTTGTACGAGGAGTCATTATTTCTTTAACTCTTGTTTCATCAAACTCAAGAGCTGAGTGGGCAAGCTGTTCTTCTTTTTCTTCCAGAGCTCCCTCTTCTTGACCTATATCTATCAGGGTATGTATTTCCTTTTCTGTAATTATTTTTGGGAGAGGCTTTTCAATCGAAGGACCAAGGATTCCCTTGGTTAAAAAGGTTAATCCTTTTACTATAGGTGAGAGGACTCTGGATAAAAATAAAATTGGTCCAATTACTTTAAGGGATACCTCTTCTGCATGTTCTCTACAGTACCTTTTAGGTGTTATTTCTCCAAATAAAAGGATAATGAAAGTCATAACTCCTGTGACAATTCCCACAACCTTTCCTTGCGCTCCCCCTATCCACTGTTCTACCAGTACAGTAGCTAAGCTTGCAGCTGCAATATTGGCAATGTTATTTCCCACCAGGATGACGATTAGCCAGCGTGAAGGGTCTGATAATAGTAAGTCAAATTGATTTTTTTTTCGGGGATTTTCCTTGCCTAACTTTTTTAAAGTTATTTTACCAAGCGAAGAGAGAGCTATCTCTGAGCCAGAAAAAAAGGCCGAAAATCCTATGCATACAACAAGAAGAATCAGTATAACCCCAGGGTTAAGCAAAGTCTACCTCATTTAAAGTTTTTTTCTTCTATCTTTCTTATTTTGTCAAGACGTACTTTGTGTCTATTCCCCTGGAATTCTGTTTCTAACCAGACTTCTACTATCTTTTTGGCAAGATCTTTGTCAGTTATTCTTCCTCCTAATGTTAAAACATTAGAGTCATTATGTTGTCTTGCCATTTTAGCGGTATAAAGATCATAACAAGGTGTAGCTCTTATTCCATAAAATTTATTAGCTACAATCTCCATCCCCAGGCCAGTCCCACATATGAGGATGCCTCTTTGGGATTCTCCATTGATTATTTTATTAATAGCCTTTTCTCCCCAGTCTACATAATCAGTTCTTTCCTCATTATAGCTACCGCAGTCCTCAAATTCGATGCCTCTTTCTCCAAGAAACTTTTTTATTTCTTCCTTTAACTTAAATCCAGCATGGTCAGATGCTAAAACTATCTTCATTTTATCTTCCTTAATATCCACGCCATGTTATCTGCAAAATCCTCTATTGTCTGTATTCCTTCTTCATCCTGGACAACATCTCCCTTCTCTCTTCCGAAGGTGATGTTCCAGTAACAGGCAGAACTTGCAATTATCATTCCAGAGATATTGAAAAATTGAATAAGTTGCATAAGAGTAAAGTTATGTCCGGCTCTCCTTGCTACTACTACTGCTCCTCCCACTTTTCGTCTTAGAGGTTTATCCATCCCCCTTACTATGTATCCTGCTCTATCCATTAGAGCTTTCATCTGGGCTGTTACCGAGCCCATATAAACAGGACTTCCCAGAATAATTCCTTCTGCCTCTATCATTTTTTTAAATATAGGGGCAAAATCATCTTGAATGTGACACTCTCCAATATTTTTTCTACAGTACCTGCAGGCATCACAGGGTTTAATTTCCAGGTCCGCAAGACTTATAAGTTCCGTCTGAATTCCTTTATTTTCAATAACATCGAGGGCTTTTTTAATGATAATCTCTGTATTACCACCTTTACGAGGACTTCCACTTATACCTACTACCTTTACTTTCAATTTACCTTACCTCCATCTCTATAGTTAAGGAGCTTCTCGGCAACTGGCAGGGTGACTTTTGCCTGGATAATTACCTTGTCACCAAGATACCTTCTATCTTTAACTTTCCCATTTTGATAAACAAGAGATATTAAGTCATTTCTCTCATAAGGAAAATAAAATGTAGTTTCTATCATACTTTTCTCAATTATATCGGCTATACGATTTAAGAGGTCTTCAAGGCCAAACCCCGTCAGAGCTGATATCATTACAGGGGAATCCAGAGCTCTTTTAACTCTGTTTATTCTTGCCCCATTATGAATAAGGTCAGTTTTGTTTAGAACATTAATTACCGGTTTATCTTGGGCGCCGAGTTCTTTTAGTACCGAATAGGTAGCCTGGTTTTGTTCTATCATTTTTGGATGGGAAGCATCAAGTACATTAATGAGAATATCAGCTTCTTTAACCTCTTGAAGAGTTGCATGAAAAGCAGCTACCAGGTGGTGGGGAAGTTTGTTTATAAATCCAACAGTATCTGTTAGTAGAACCAGTTGACCATTGGGTAGGATAACTTTCCTTGTGGTAGGGTCAAGGGTGGCGAATAGTTTATTATCAACTTTAACTTTTGCTTCAGCAAGCCTGTTAAGAAGAGTAGATTTTCCCACATTGGTGTATCCTATTAGAGCTGCTGTCCACCAGTTGGCTCTCTTTTTCTTGATTACCTTGCGTTGTTTTTCTATCTTTTTAATTTTTTCCTGGAGTTTTATTATGCGTTCTTTAATTCTTCTTCTATCAACTTCCAGCTTGGTTTCTCCAGGTCCTCGTGTCCCTATTCCTCCTCCCAGACGAGAAAGTAGTATTCCTTTTCCCTTCAGGCGAGGAAGAAGATAGGTCATTTGAGCAAGTTCTACCTGAATTTTTCCCATTCCAGATTTGGCTCTTAGGGCAAAGATATCAAGGATAAGCTGAGTGCGATCAACAACCTTTACACCTATTTTTTCCTCAAGATTCCTCTGCTGCGAGGGAGTCAAGTCATCATCAAAAACAACTACCTCTGTTTCCAGCTCCTGGCAGAGATGAGCAACTTCCTCTACCTTACCCTTTCCTATATAAAATACTGGATCTGGATTTTCTCTTCGCTGGATAACCTTAGCCTGGACAAAGCCTCCTGCTGTCCGTACCAATTGGGAAAGCTCATCTAAGGAATCTATCACGCTCCAGTCTTCTCTTATCTCCTTGCCCCTGTCCAGGGCTACCAGGATGGCCTTTTCTTTTCTCTTAGCCCCAACTGGTCTAATTTGATTTTTTTTAGATATTACGGCAGTCTCCCTCCTTTTATATACAATTAAATTTTACTTATCCCTTACCTCCTGTCAAGCTATATTTTACAGTGTAGACATATTTTCCTAACTTGGCTTAAAATACTCCCTGCCTTTTATATCAAATATTCTGTTACAATATTCCTCAGTGTACCTGTGATAATTTGCATCCCGGACTTTTTAAAAGACTCCTTGATAAGATAGAGAGTATCGTAGGTATAAAAACAAGCAATCCTGACATCTTTAGGGAATTCTCCAGAGAGAAGATAGATAAGTTAAGGGGATTTTTAAAAAGTTTAAAATTGGAATAATCTTGTTTAATCTTTGATTTTTTAAAGAGGGTTAGAGTATTGCCTTGATTGTTTCCCACAGGATCAATCCTCCCCCCAGTCCCCAGCAGTACCAGGAGAAGATTACAAGACTCCTATTTTGGAGGATTTTTTTGAGAAGAGCCAGAGCTACAATTCCCGTTATGAAGGCTGTTAGAGTTCCGGCTGTATAAGGTAAAGTAAAATTATCCGAAGGAAGAGGAATTGAAGTCTTGTTTTCCAGGAGCAAAGCCCCGATTACTGCAGGAATGAAGAGTAAAAAGCTGTAACGAAAGGATAGTTCCCTATCAAGTCCTCTTATAAGTCCAGAAGATATGGTAGTTCCCGATCTTGATACACCCGGTATGAGTGCTACCCCTTGCATAATCCCAATAAAAAGAGCATCAATGAAATTGATCTTTTGTTTTGAGTGAGGCCTGGAGACAGAGTATTTTTCTCCCACCCAGAGAAAAATCCCGGTAAAAAGTAGCATTGCAGCTGGAATAATAGAGCTCTGAAAGAAAATATCCTTTACTTTATAGAAAACTACTCCTAAAAAGGCAGTAGGGATTGTCCCGATGATAATTGCAAGAACAATATGGCGTTCAGAAGTTAGTCTTTCATCGGGACAGTTAAATCTTATAATGGAAATTATTATAAGGTAAAGTTCTTTTCTAAAAAATACTACAACAGCAGCAAGAGTTCCACCGTGCAGGAGAACATCAAAAAAAATTACAGGTCCTTTTATTCCCATATAGTGCTGGATTATGGCAAGATGGCCGGAGCTACTTATAGGTAGAAATTCAGTAAATCCTTGAATAATTCCCAGAAGGAGAGCTTGAAGGGTACTCATTAGTGTCGCCTTCTTTCTTCCTTGCATATACCTCTTTTAGAGGTACGGATAAAGTTGCAGAGGTAATCAACCTCAGGGATACCTTCAAGCTCATTTTCTACTTTTTCTAAAGCCTGGGATGTATTTAAGCCCGATCTGAAGATTATTTTATAGGCTCTGCTTAAATAATTACGGGTATTTTCTGAAAACCCTGCTCTTCTTAGCCCAACTATGTTTAATCCCCACAGGGATGCAGGATTGCCGTCAGCAAGGGTAAAAGGAGGAATATCCTTTATAACCTTGGTGCATCCACCAATCATAGCAAAGGTTCCAATTCTGACAAATTGGTGTACGGCTGTAAGTCCTCCAATTACTGCTCTGTCCTCTACTTTAACGTATCCTGCAAGGGTTCCCATATTAGCTATTACCACGTTGTTTCCCACCCAGCAATTATGAGCTATATGACAGTAAGCCATAAGGAAATTATTACTGCCAACATGCGTTGTACTTTCTTCTTTTGTCCCCCTGTGTATGGTTGCGTATTCTCTAATCAGGTTATTATCTCCAATTTCCACAAAGGTTCTTCCTCCCTTATAATGCACGTCTTGAGCTGGTGTTCCTATTACCACACCAGGAAAGATATGGCACCTTTTTCCTATCCTTGTCCATCCCTGAATTGATACCCGAGAATCAATTTTAGTTCCCTCATCTATTGTTACATTTTCCCCGATTACACAGTAGGAACCTATCTCAACTCCATCTGCAAGTTCAGCTTTCCTGCTTACTATTGCTGTTGGATGTATAATTCTTGCCATTTTACTCTATCCCTAATTTTTCCATGATTTTATCTACATATCTTGTGTAATACCTTATATCAAAAGCCTCTTCTATTTCCTTTTTATTGAGGTAACTTCCAATTTGATGGTCCTGTACGAGAAGTTCCTTAAAGTCCTTTCCCTCTTCCAGGCTGCGCATGGCTTTTTGCTGAACCAGCTTATAGGAATCTTCACGGGATACCCCTTTTTCCACCAGTTTAAGCATTATCCTCTGAGAGAAAAAGATCCCTCTGGAAAGTTCTATGTTTTTTTTCATATTTTCCGGGTATACGCGCAGGTTTTCCATAGTCTGAATGAACTTTTTTAGCATGTAGTCTATAAGTATTGTGGAATCAGGTAAAATTATTCTTTCGCAGGAAGAATGAGATATGTCTCTTTCACCCCAAAGAGCGATATTCTCCAGGGCTGCCTGCAGGTTACCTCTTAAGACTCTGGCAAGACCACAGATCCTCTCGCAAATTATGGGGTTTTTTTTATGAGGCATAGCTGAAGAGCCTCTCTGTTTTTTACCAAAACCTTCCTCCACTTCTTTTATTTCCGTGCGATGGAGTCCTCTTATCTCAAGACAGAATTTTTCCAGGGAACAGGCAAGAATAGCCAGAGTTCCAAGGTAAAAGGCATGTCTGTCTCTCTGGACTATTTGATTTGATATAGGACATGGTTTTAGTCCCAATTTTTTACATACCCACTCTTCTATTCGGGGGTCAATATTAGCGTAAGTTCCAACTGCTCCTGATATTTTCCCATAAGCTACATCCTCGCTTGCCTTTCTTATTCTTTCAAGGCTCCTTTTAACCTCTTCATACCAGAGGGCAAATTTTAATCCCAGGGTTATAGGTTCTGCATGGACTCCATGAGTTCTTCCCATCATAACAGTGTATCTATACAAAGAAGCCTTTTCTTTAAGCACCTGTAAAAGCCTCTCAAGATCCTTGATAATTATCTGAGATGCTCTTTTTAATTGAATGGCTAAGGTAGTATCAAGTATATCAGATGAGGTAAGCCCAAGGTGAATAAACCTGGATGAAGGCCCCACTTTACTTGACAGGTCAATTAAGAAGGCAATTACATCATGTCTTACTTCCTCTTCTATTTTCTTAATTCTTTCTATATCAAACCCCGCCCTGGATTTTATTTCCTCCAGACTCTCTGCAGGTATCTTTCCCAGCTTAGCCCATGCCTCACACACTGAAATTTCAATATCCAGCCATATTTTAAACTTTTCTTCCTCCTCCCATATCTTTCCCATTTCAGGAAAGGTATAACGAGGGATCATTTCTCTCTCCTTATTTTTGCTAAAGTGGTAATAGGTAGTCCCCAAATCTTGATAAACCCCGGGGCTGCTTTTTGATCAAAAATATCCTCACTTGTGTAGGTGGCAAGTTTTGCATCATAAAGGGAATAGGGAGACTTTCTTCCTACCACCTGGCATACTCCTTTAAGTAGCTTAACCTTAATAGAACCTGTTACCCATCTCTGGGTTACTGCGATAAAGCTGTCCATGGCTTCACGTAAAGGAGAATACCACAGCCCATTGTAGACAAGTTCAGCATATTTGTTAGAAATTAAGGGTTTAAAGTGCAGAGTTTCCCTGTCTAAAGTTAAGCTTTCCAGCTCCTGGTGAGCTTTATGCAGTATTACTGCAGCCGGTGCCTCATAAACTTCTCTTGACTTTATTCCTACTAATCTGTTCTCCACCATATCTAATCTTCCAACTCCATTTTCTCCTCCTATCCTGTTTAGTATTTCAATTAATTTAACCAGAGGATAGTTTTTTTTATTTATTGCTACAGGTACCCCTTTGTTAAATTCAATCTCAAGGTAAGTGGGTTTTGAGGGTGAATCTTCTGGATTCTGTGTTATTTGGAAACTATCCCGGGGAGGCTCCTGCCAGGGATTTTCCAGAGAGCCACATTCTATACTTATCCCCCACAGGTTGCGGTCAATTGAATAAGGGGAGCTTTTCTCCACCTCGATGGGGATTTTGTTAACCTTTGCATATTCTATCTCTTCCTCGCGTGAGGTGAATTCCCACTCTCTTACCGGAGCGATAATCTTAATTTGAGGGTTTATTGCCCGGGCTGTAATCTCAAATCTTACCTGGTCATTACCTTTTCCCGTGCATCCATGAGCGATAGCTTCTGCTCCCTCCTTTTCTGCTATTTTTACAAGTTCTTTAGCAATAAGAGGTCTTGCAAGGGCGGTTGCAAGAGGATATCTTCCTTCGTACAATGCTCCTGCTTTTAAAGCAGGAAGGACATAATTTTTAGCGAATTCTTCTTTTAAGTCCTTTATGTAAGCGCGAAGTGCTCCTGTTTTTTCTGCCTTCTTTTTTATTTTTTCCAGTATTTCTCCCTGGCCTAAATCTGCAGTAAAAGTTATAACTTCAGCTCCATATTTTTCCTTTAGCCAGTGGAGTATTACCGATGTATCCAATCCTCCTGAATAAGCAAGGACTATTTTTTTAATTTTTTCCATTCAATTCCACCTTTCTTTTTTATTTTCGTTTACAAAAAGATGTGCGATACGCAAGGGCTCAGGTATTTTATGTCCTCTGCAAAGGCTAAGTGTAACTTTTAAAGTGGTTTCAAAATCAATTAAATTTCCCGGAGAGACAAATATAGGTCGGGTATTTTTTTTTACTCTTACTGCATAGCCTATCATTTCTTTGCCATCGTATAAAGGTTCAATTGCACCGTCTTTATTTGCCAGAGAATTGTATTTTCCTGT
The DNA here is from genome assembly GCA_021162265.1 of Candidatus Aerophobota bacterium. Classification (GTDB taxonomy): domain Bacteria; phylum Aerophobota; class Aerophobia; order Aerophobales; family B3-G15; genus CBFDTW01. Next base: position 17,782 of record JAGGZA010000096.1, read on the forward strand.
TAACCTGGACTTGGCACATCCAATAGAGGGTAGGTTAAGATATATTCCCAGGTGAGTGGCAATTCCCATTCTCCTGGGATGGGCTATTCCCTGTCCATCAAAAAGTAAAAGGTCTACATCCTGTTTAATTTTTTCAAGAGCCCTGATGAGAGGAGGCCCCTCTCTGAAAGAGAGTAGTCCGGGAATATAAGGGAATTTAACCTCTGTTAAGATAATGCTCTTTTCCAGAATATTTAGTTCAGGATAACTAAATACGAGAACACCTGCTATAGCCATTTTTTCCTGGTAGGCTACATCTGTAGCTGCAACCTTCCTCAGTTTTTTCAGATTCGTTTTAAGATGAATTTTTTCTCTTAGCTTTTGCTGAATGGCTATGGCTTCTTCCAGGCTAACCTGCCAGGGATGTAATGGTGCTATCTGCATCTTAGTTACCGGGTATTAATTTCACCATAAGAGCTTTTTGTATATGAAGTCTGTTTTCTGCCTGGTCCCATACTATACTATTTTTCCCATCAATAACCTCATCTGTAATTTCCTTACCTCTGTGAGCAGGAAGGCAATGCATAACAGCAACGTCAGGTTTAGCAAGGGATAACAGAGAACTGTTAAGCTGATAGGGCTTAAAAATTTTTTCTCTTTTTTCCCTTTCATCTTCCTTCCCCATACTTACCCACACATCAGTGTAAACCGCATCAGCATCTTTTACTGCTTCCTTTGGGTTTGTTACTATTTTTATTTTCCCCCCTTTTACCTTTTCAAGAATAAAGGGAGAAGGCTTGTATTCCTCTGGAGTAGCAATGGTAATTTCAATTCCTAATCTTGCTGCTCCAAGTATTAAGGAATGACATACATTGTTTCCATCACCAATATAGGCAAATTTTATATCTTTCTTTAATTTTTTTCTCCTC